>JBNJGX010000088.1:0-8585 GCA_051748025.1 Bacteroidota bacterium | reverse complement strand
GTGAACACCTTATCACTTATGAAATGCAAAACGGCAGTTGTTCAGATTCTGAAACCATTGTTATAACAGTGGGTGCAGCACCAGATATTGACATCTCTGTGACAGATGCAACTTCATCAGAATCAAGTGATGGTTCAGCTACAGCCAGCGCCAGTGGTGGATTAAGCCCGTACGAATACTACTGGTCTAATGGTGATACAGACGCTACCATGGAAAACGTACCGGCAGGCAATTATTCTGTCATGGTGACAGACGCTGCAGGCTGCGTTTCATCCGCTCCCGTTCATATTGATTTTCTTAATAGCATGGATGAAGAAAATTCCCCTGGCTTTATTGTTTATCCCAATCCTGCTGAAAACAAGATATTTGTTAAAACAAAAAACATGCAGGCCGAAAAAATAGAGTTGATCAACACTTTAGGCCAAAGTTTATTAGTAAGAGATGTTCATTCTGACGTTGAATTCTTTGACGTTACACATATAGGATCCGGGATCTATTTCATTCGTATCAACACTAAAGATACAGCATATATTCAAAAAGTTGTAATCGGTGGTCGGTGATTTCGAGACATCACGACTTTCGTCGTGACCCTCAATCACCTGTGGTTATCTATAAAGGAAACCTTTTCCTTATCATGTACAGCGCAAGGTGGCTGAGCGCCGTGCTGAGGAAACCGAAGCAGGATTCGACGACAGGCGATGCAGTGAGCATAGCCAAACTGAGAATCGACTCGAAGCCACCGGCTCGGTAATCGGTGGTTCGGTAAGCGGTGGTCGGTGATCGGTGACAGGTAATCGGTAATCAGTGATCGGTGATCGGTGGTTCGGTAGTTGGTGATTGGTAGGGCAAGTTAGTGAAGGTACGAACTGGTAAGTAATTAATTTGCTCTAATCTAATAGATTTTAAAAAAATTGTGTTTTTAGAAATTACCGGATAAAATCCACCTTCCTATGTGGTTCAAATCTAACTGCCTATAGGATAACAAACCGGCGAGAAAAGAAAATTCATTAGTTTAATAAAAATGGTTTAAAAGAACACTGCCCTGTTATCTTCTATCTCAGAGGCTTCTTTAATGGCTTCCAGCAATTCATAACCTACCCTTGAACTGAGCTGGGACTTTAAACGGGCCTTTTGTTGTGAGTAGTCATCAATTTCAGGTGCCTCATTGCGTTGAGTCACTTTATAAACAAACACACCGCTATTACCCTCAACAGGTCCGTCAAGTGTGCCGGGTTCAATATTAGCTGCCCGGCCTATCAGTTTGGGTTCAATACCAACACGCGGTACAGAAAATGAATTGAAGCTGATATTGTTGGCTGTATCAACCCTCAATCCCATATCTTGTGCTATGGCAGTAAGTTCCGTATTATTCTGCATCGCTTCTGAAATGGTTTCCTTAATTATTTCAGCTTTTTTCTTATTAAGCACAATGCTTTCAACCTGTTCTTTTACTTGCTCAAGCGGCGCAGTGCCTTCTTCCTTAACTTTTGTCAATTTTGCGACAATAAAGCGATCCCCTGACTCAAACACATCAGAAACTTCATCTTTTTCAGCTTCGTAAGCCCAGCGTATAATCTCACGTCCATATTCCAGTCCTTTGATATTCCGGTCATTCTCTTTGATATTACTGGCAATTTTTTTCACATAATGCCCTTCTGTTACAGCTTCATCAAATTTTTTGGCGGTATTATTCTCACTGGCAAAACGGCTGGCATCAGCGTATGCTTTTTGATATGTATCATTACTGTAATCAATATCCTTATTAACAACTGCTAACTGAGCCTGTGTATTTTTCGCAGCCTGGTCTTCAATTTTGACAAGATGGACACCAAACTGAGACTCAACAATTGTTATATCACCTGTTTCCCCATAAAAACAAGCATCATTAAATTCTTCTACCATTTGACCAGGGCCAAACCATCCAAGGCTTCCTCCGTCACGTGCCGACGGCCCCATACTAAACTGGCTGGCCATTTTTTCAAATGATGCCCCATCCTCAATTTCAGTTTTTATGCTGTCAATTGTTTGCTGTGCCTGCTCAAGTGTTGTTGTGCTGTCAGGTTGAATTAAGATGTGACTGGCTTTCACAGAATCGGGGATATTTTCTACACCCAAAAGTTTAAATACCATATAAGTGGAATCAGTTTTAATGATATCCGAAATATATCCCGGTTCTTTATCTAAAATACCTTCGCCATAATCACCGGGAATTTCTTCGGGAGCAAAATACTGCTGACGAATCACATTATCCGAATGCATCTGAACAAATGCCTGGTTATCCTCTGTATTAGCAAAACGGGTTTTCAGGTCTTCCATTTCGCTTACAAGTTTAGCACTATCTTCAGCTGTTGGTATGATATCAAATCCGACATATTCTACCTCACGGGTTGTTTCTTCATTCCGGAACATATAGGTATGATCCTCATAATAATCTTCCAGATCATCTTCTTTTATTTCCACTTCTTCGTCTGGTATGGTTTTATATCCTTTGTTTACATAAGCAAAATTTACTTTTGTATTGGAATTAAAATAATCTTCTTTAGCCAATGGTGTAGGCGTATAAAAACCTTTTGATATCAAATTTTCATATTTTTTGTTGATGCGGTCACGCTTGATGGTTTCTCTAAAATAATTGGCAATAATTTTCATCCTTGGATCCTGATCCGCCTGTGAAAAGAATTGTTGCACATAAGATGTATCCAGCCGGTTGGTCTGTGGATCTGCAAAATTTTGTTTGATGACAGGGTGAATATCCGAGCCCCACAGCAGATCCTCCATTTCATCCTGACTGACAGAGATGCCAAGATCATCAAGGGATTCAGCAAGCAAATGTTCATTTAATAGCTGTTCCCAGACATTATCACGTAACTCATTCCGGGTTTCTTCATCAAGCGATGATTTTTGCTGAGCCTCTTTTACAAATTTTGTAAGTTTATCAACTTCATTCTGATATTCATTGTACGGGATTTTTTCACCGTTTATTTTAGCAATATTTGTTTCCTGCTTTTGAAAAAGTCCTTCGAATGTTGATGGATCAATGATAAATAAGAACAGCGCAACACCTACAAATACGATGATTAAAACCCCTGCTCTGTTTCTGATCTTCTGTAATACTGCCATTGTTTTATCTTTTATAAAAGTTAAAAATCTTCAATTAAATCAGGGCACGAATATAATAATTTTATGAGACTTAAAAAGCAGGTTTTATATGTTTATTATTTATTTTTCAACGGTCATTTATAACCTCCTTCGCTCTATTCTAAATATCGGTTGATTTGAAAAATTAACTATTCTTGCCATTGAACACGGTAAGTAAGCTCAAAATCCCAAGTTCAAAGATCAAAATAAATCCAAAAATCCAAAAACAAAATCCCAAACTGTATTTACCCGATAGTCTGTTTTTTTTTGTCATTAAAATTTATAATTCTAGGTGCTTTCTATGTCCTATGTGATATGTGGTTCATAAGTCCTGGCCGATTACTAACTTAATTTGAACCACATAGGAAGATAGGACACATAGGATTTCACATAGGATTTATCCATCCGATGCCTGGATAAAACTCATCACAAATCCAACCCGGATAAACCGCCCGCCTGCCGCCCGCCTGCCGCCCGCCTGCCGGACGGGCAGGGACGGGCAGGGACGGGCAGGGACGGACAGGGGCAATTTTCGTTATACCGGAGATGTTTTGAATCCGTCTTCACTGCGTTACGCCGGACAAGACTTTGGGAATTGGGATTTATTTTGAACTTTGTTTTTTGAACTACCGTCATCCGTCGGTACAGGTTTGGATTTTCTCCAGTGATTTCTAAAAACTCAATTTTTTAATTCATCAACCATTTATTAGAATAGAGCCACCTCCTTTAGCGGTAAAAGGGTATTTACTTTTCAATTCAGGGAATAATCATACTTCTGTATGTTAAAAATCCCGGCAAGGAAGTTTCATATTATTATGCATTTTATTAATTTCACAACGGCAAAAAATTAACAAAAATTTGTTTAATGCAATACGATATTGTAATTGATATAGGCAATACCCGCGCTAAAACGGCCATATATAATGACGCAAAATTAAGCGGCATGTTTTCAGGGGCACCGGATCTCATGGATTTACCTGGTTGGGTAACAGAAAAAACATATGGTTACGGCATAGTGTCATTAAACAATACCCCGGATAAAAAGCTAAACAAAGTACTTCAACAACTTTGTAAAAACATGATTTACATGTCTGCCACGCTGCCTTTGCCCCTTAGCATAAACCACGAAACACCTGACACATTGGGACATGATCGAAAAGCTGCATGTGTTGGGGCTGCTTATTTGTATCCTGAAAAAAACCTGTTCATCATTGATGCAGGAACAGCGATTACGTATGATTTTGTAAGTGCCTCAGGGATAATGGAGGGAGGCAACATTTCTCCAGGTTTATCAATGAGATTTAAAGCTTTACACAATTATACCGGCAAATTGCCGTTGCTTAAACCAGGAAATATGAAACAAATTCTTGGACAATCAACTGAACAGTCCATAAGAAATGGTGTTCAATATGGCATCATAAGTGAAGTAAAATGGTATAAAAAGCTGATGGAGAAACAATACAAAGGCCTCATCACAGTAGTCACAGGCGGCGATGCTGCTTTTTTGGCTAAAAATTTAAAAAATAGCATCTTTGTACATTCCAATCTCGTATTGATTGGCTTATATAGAATATTGAAGCATTATGTTGAAACTGATTAATCACTTAAGCCTGATAACTGTATTAATAATTGCAGCTTTAAACAGTCAGGCTCAGGACAGAATAGGCTCACCATATACAAGGTATGGATTGGGAGATTTGGTAACCCAAAATTTTGGTGACAGCCGGTCTATGGGTGGCACAAGCCTTGGCCTGCGCAACACGAGTAAAATTTACGTGGACAACCCTGCCTCCTATTCGGCGATCGATTCACTGCATTTTGTGATGGAAGTCGGCATAAGTGCAGCAATGAAACGGATGAGTTCAGGAAGTAATGAAATAAGCACAAATCTTTACGATGTTAACTTTGATTACCTGAGTTTTGGATTCCCCGTAACAGAATGGTGGGGCGCTGCTTTTGGGGTATTGCCATATTCAAATGTATCTTATGATATCGTTACTTCAGAAACCAACATGGATTTAACCCGGGATTATCATTATAAAGGAGCCGGCGGCATTAACCAGGCTTTTGTTGGGAGTAGTTTTCAGCCAATTGAGAACCTGTCTTTGGGCATCAATCTGAATTATTTATTTGGTAACATCCAGCAGGTAAATTCCATGCAATTTACAGGTTCTTCAGAAGAAGGAATGCTGGACATTACAGAGAAAAAAACCATGTACCTGAATAATTTTTATTTTTCATTGGGAACCCAGTATGATTATCAGTTAACTGATAACCAACGTTTAACAATAGGCTTAACCTGCGATCTCAACACTACCATAAATGCCCACCGTACATATTTAGCAACCAATGCCCTAAGCGCCACCAGCGATGTTGTGGCTGACACCGTGGAACATAATCCCCGTGAAGAAGGGGAAATCAAATTACCATTAAATATCGGTGCCGGCATGGCATATCATTATAAAGATGTTTTGAGCCTGGCAGCAGACCTGCGTTATCAGGACTGGAGTAATGCCACTATTTTTGGAGAACAGGATTCACTTGGTGCAGGTCGCAGAATTAGCCTTGGCGCTGAATACACGCCTTCAGGAAAAGAATCACCTGATCTCAAATATATGCATAACATCCGCTACCGGCTTGGTGCCTATTATAATGACACTTACCTTGTATTTGATCAGGGGGATACACAAATCAACGACTTTGGCATAAGTTTTGGATTAGGGTTACCACTGAAACGTTCTAATACAACATTTAACCTTTCGCTGGAATTAGGACAGCGCGGAAGTTTGAAAAATGACCTTGTGAAAGAAGAATATGTGGTACTTGGAATAAATTTCAGTTTATCAGATATATGGTTTATTAAACGAAAATTTGAGTAAAAATGAAAACAAAAACATTAATTCTATGGATGGTATTATTCCTGGCAGGAAATTTTGCCATAGCTCAGGAAGATAAAGATTATGGTGATGATCCGGCTAAATGCCGTGCTCAATTATCAACCTATGACCAGTATTACAAGCAGAATAGCTTTGATGATGCCTATCCTGCCTGGAGCTGGTGTTTCAAACATTGTCCCAAATCAACAAAAAACATCTACATCCAGGGGCCGAAAATAGTTGAACATATGATCAACAATACTGAAGGCGATGAAAAAGAAGCATACATCGACACCCTGATGATGATTTACGACAAGCGGATTGAACATTTCGGCGAAAAAGGAAAAATCCTTGGCAGAAAAGCCATTGCCATCATGACACATCGTTCATCCAAGGCAATGCAAGCCTATAAATTATTTGGCAAATCTATGGAAATACGTGATGAAAAAACCAGCAACAATGTTTTGGGGCGCTATTTTCAACTAGCCACCGTACTTGTGCAAAATGATCTGATCACCCCCAAAGAATTGATTGAATTATACACAGATATTTCCCGCGTATTTAAAACAAAAATCAGTGAAGGCGATAAAGGGGCAGAAAAAGCAAAAGAACAGGTTGACCGCATGTTAATTAACACCGGTGTTCTGGAATGTGAGATGCTTGAAGAGGTATTCCGCCCAATATATGAAAAAAACCTTGATAACAGGGATATGCTTAAAACAGTACAAGTTATCATGGAAAAAGAAGAGTGCTTTGAATCAGCCTTGTTCTCTGATGTCTCTGAAAGGATGTACAAAATGGAAAAAACAGCAGGTGCAGCACATTCCCTGGCACAATACTTTTTTAAAAATAACAACACTGAAAAAGCAGAACAATATTATAAAGAAGCCATTGATATGGAGGAGGATGAAGACAAGCTGGCAGACCTTTATTTTGAAATCGGGCTTTTATATTTTAACCAAATGGACCAATACCGGACAGCAAGAAGTTATGCCAAAAAAGCCATTGATGCAGATTCTGAACATGGAAAGGCTTACAAGTTGCTTGCCCAGATTTATGCTTCGGTTGCCAGTGATTGCGGAGAAAATGACTTTGAACACATGACCGTTTATTGGGTTGTTGTTGACAAATTGCTAAAAGCCCGCTCAGTTTCACCGGAGATGACAGAAGAACTGAACCCGATGATTGATAGATACAGTGATTATTTCCCAACCCGGAAAGAAGCCTTTTTTCACGAAGTAACCGAAGGTCAATCATATACTGTCAATTGCTGGATAGATGAAACTACCACTGTACGGTTTAATGATTAAGGACAATATTATAGTGAAGTAACTAAATATTTTCCCTGATGAAAAAAGCACTTCGGGGAAAAATAAAATCACAAATCTCAAAATACAAATAACAAATAAATTTTAATAATTTTGGCTACACTCGGCATAGCTCAAGTAACCCTTCGGCAAGCTCAGGACAGCGCCTTGGCTCTGCCCTCATTTGCACAAAATTTCAATGACAAAAAGAGAAAATTCCAAACTTTCTCCCATAACGTTGGTAGTGTTTCGAATTTATTAATTTTAATATTATTTGTTATTTGTTTTGTGGTGCTTTAAATTTAAACAACATGTTGGTAAAGTTGACGCAATAAGCGCCTAATCAATCATAAAGGATTCTGTTATTAACCATTTTTAACCATTAGTTACAAAGTGAATATACGCCAAAATAAAACATACAAAGCATGTTTCTTAATAATGCTTGGAAGCATGCTTTTGTTTTTTGCCTGTAAAAATGACATGAGGGAGGTAAATCAAATCACCTACGAAACCGAATTACCTGAACTGAAGATTAATGAATTAAACACTGTTATCACTGATTCGGGAACCATTAAAATTGTTATGGATGCACCGGTAATGCAAAGTTTTAAAGCAGAGAACAAGGAACAGTCCAATTATGACGAATACCCGGAAGGACTAACCGTAAAATTCTATAATAACGACACGCTCGAGTCCAAAATTACTGCGGAATATGGCATATATTATTCAAAACAACAGTTATGGGAAGCCAAACGAAACGTTGTGGCCAAGAACTACGTAAAACATGAACAATTAAATACCGAACATCTTTTCTGGAACATGAAAAAAGAAAAAATATATACCCATAAATTTGTCAGAATTACGACAAAGGAAGAAGTGTTTATCGGTACAGGATTTGAATCAAACCAGGATTTTTCGAACTGGACAATTAATAACCCTAAAGGATCATTTGTAATCAATGAAGAGGAAGAACAACAATAAACGGCAAAATTTTATTCTGATAGTGATAGAATATTTGTGGCTGGGCATGGCAATTTTCACATTCTCGGCTGCTATGATAAAGTTTAATGATGGCAATGAGCATACCGCAATGTTTGCCTGGGTTTATCTGGTGCTTTCTATTTTATGTTTGGTGATGTTTTTTGTCAAAAGATACACCCGAAGGCAAAGACGACGAAAACATTAAGCATGGATTAATGGAACTACTCCCTTATATACTTTTCTCATTGGTGTTATCTGCATTTTTTTCAGGGAT
Organism: Bacteroidota bacterium; assembly: GCA_051748025.1. GTDB lineage: Bacteria > Bacteroidota > Bacteroidia > Bacteroidales > ML635J-15 > JAQIBY01. The sequence goes on along the minus strand of JBNJGX010000088.1, from coordinate 9 downwards.
GGAAATTGC
>JBNJGX010000087.1:0-8680 GCA_051748025.1 Bacteroidota bacterium | reverse complement strand
GAGACAAACAGAATTGAATTCGATACAAACATTCTCAGTTCAGCTCATTCCAACTCCGGTCTCCCGTTTTCGGATTTCGGTCTTCCGGCTTCGGAAATTTCGACACCTGATAAATTGTAAGGACTGGCTTTTTATTTTTGTAAGGCATTCCCGAGGGAGCGCCGTTTATTTTTATCGCCTGTCATGGCGTTCATCATTTTTTTGGTTTGCTTAAATTGTTTGAGCAAACGGTTGATATCCTGCACAGAGCTGCCACTTCCTTTGGCGATACGAGCGCGCCTGCTGCCATTGATGAGTTGTGGATTTTTCCTTTCTTCAGGTGTCATTGACTGGATGATGGCTTCTATGTCTTTAAAAGCATCATCGTCAATGTCAAGATTTCTGATGGCTTTTCCCATGCCTGGTACCATGCTCATGAGGTCTTTTACATTCCCCATTTTTTTGATCTGCTGGATCTGTTTGATAAAATCGTCAAAATCAAATTGATTTTTCGCTATCCGTTTTTGCAGTTTTCGTGATTCTTCTTCGTCAAATTGTTCCTGGGCTTTTTCTACCAGGGAAACCACATCACCCATGCCCAGGATACGGTCAGCCATACGTTTTGGATAGAATACATCAAGGGCATCAAGTTTTTCACCCTGACTCATGTATTTAATGGGTTTCTGCACCACTGATCTGATGGTAAGGGCAGCCCCCCCTTTGGTATCACCATCGAGTTTTGTTAATACTACGCCGTCATAATCCAACCTGTTGTAAAATTCTTTAGCGGTATTGACGGCATCCTGTCCGGTCATAGCATCAACCACAAAAAGTGTTTCAGAAGGATTCACAGCTTCCTTAATTGAAGAAACCTCCTTCATCATGGCTTCATCAATGGCAAGACGTCCAGCTGTGTCAATGATAACAGTATCCTGGCCATTTTCTTTGGCATGGCGGATAGCGCGTTTGGCGATTTTAACGGGTTGCTTGTTGTCTTCTTCAGTATAAACAGGAACATCAATTTGCTCACCCAGGGTCTGCAATTGCTCTATGGCAGCAGGACGGTAAACGTCGCCTGCCACAAGCAAAGGATGGCGGCCGCGTTTTGATTTTAGCAAATTGGCAAGTTTGCCTGAAAAGGTTGTTTTTCCGCTTCCCTGCAGCCCGGCAATCAGAATAACAGCGGGTTTGCCTGTGAGGTCGATCTCTTCAGCCTCGCTGCCCATGAGCTCTGCCAGTTCATCATGGACAACTTTTATCAGCAATTGCCCCGGTTTTACACTGTTGAGCACATCCTGCCCCATGGCCTTTTCCTTGACACGGTCTGTGAATTCCTTAGCAATCTTATAGTTAACATCCGCATTGAGCAAAGCTCGCCGGACGTCTTTCAGGGTTTCTGCAACATTTACTTCGGTGATTTTTCCTTCACCTTTCAGTATCTTAAACGAACGTTCTAATCTGTCAGATAAATTTTCAAACATGGTATTTCCTTATAAAAAATTACGCCCCAAAATTAATTAAAATATGTAATTGTAACAAGGTTCTTTTTGTGCTAATGTTATTTTGCAGAATATATTTTGATGAAATTTTTCAGTAAATACTTATAATTATTTTCCTTGTTCCTGCATTTTGGCGAAATTCGCCCAGATAAATACCTTGCCAGGTTCCAAGTGCCAATTTTTTATTAATTATTGGTATTGATACTGATTGCCCAATTAATGAAGCTTTTATGTGTGCAGGCATATCATCAGGGCCTTCACATGTATGAAGAAAATCAGAATCAGATTCTGGTATAAGTTTTTGTAAAAAATTGTGAAAATCTAATCTAACTGTTTGGGAAGCATTTTCATTTATTGTTAAACCGGCTGAAGTATGTGTCAAAAAAACATTTAACATTCCGTTGTTGGGCAATTGGGGAATATGCTCTAATACATCATTGGTAATGAGATGAAACCCTTGTTTTTTTGGTGGGATATGTATAATTTTTTGAAATATTACAGACATAATTAAATTAAATGTTTATTTTCAATTGCAAATATACAAATAAGATATGAAGCAGAAGTTATTAACAATGATTGTTTGTAAATTATTTAATTAAAAACATGATGTTGAATATGCCTAAAAATCAAGGATTTAGTATGTATTACAAAAAAACTTACGGATTTGATGGTTAATTTTTTGTTGATAGAGCAATTATAAACATATTATTGTTTAAAAATTATTGTTAATAGATTTTTTTTGGGGACAATTTCATTTTAATTTTAGATGCAAAAGTAAACTGAGAGTTATGGTAAAAGCAAAGAACTATTTTAACTGGCGTTTATTGGTTTTCATCGGTGTTATGTCATGTTTTATGAGTAATATTACTCAAGTTAAAGCCCAAAGTGAGAGAAGTTTGTGGCGTGAGGCTGAACAAAGCATTACTTCTTATGATTATAAAAATGCACTTGAGATTTACAAGACACTGTATGAGGAAAACCCGGAAAATTATAAATATGCTTTTAAAATTGGGTATTGTTATTTACATAGTGAAGAATATAATGATATTGAACTGGCCATAAAATATTTCAAAGAAGCGAGTGATAGTATATCCAAAAATTATAAAGATAAATTCAAGGAAACACAGTCGCCCCCTGAAACTGAATACTACCTGGGTGTGGCATATCGTCTGCAGGATAATTTCAAAAAAGCCATTGAACATTTTAAAACCTATAAATCATATGATAATTGGTGCTTAGAAAGTATGAGTGAAGAATTAATTGATAGCGAAATAGCCAGTTGTGAATTTAATTTTGAATATCCACCCGACAAAGATCTCCGGGTAAAAAGATACAGTTTTGATATTGATGTTCCTGAAGGACAATATTTACGATGTCCTGTTATCAGCGGCAATGATTCTGTATTTGTTTATACGATTGGTAACAGGAATATTTATCCCCCTGATATAAATATAAATAAGAATCTATATAACTTCCCTGTTGATGATATTTATTTTTCAACCTGGGAAAATGGTACATGGACAGAACCTGTTAATATATCAAGTGATCTTGAATTGAAAGGATCAGCCATGCCTACATCTATATCCTATGATGGGAAAACATTATTGCTCGTGCAAGATGATAATGATGACGGAAATATTTATATGTCAGAGTTTATAGATGGTAAGTGGCAACCTATACGCAAATTAAATAAAAATGTTAATTCAAATAAATGGGAAAGCCATGCTACAATTAATAGTGAAGAGGACAAATTGTATTTTACTTCTGGTCGTAAAGGTGGGCATGGAGGTATGGATATATATGTTTCTGAACGGGAAGAAAATAATGAATGGGGTAAACCTAAAAATATAGGGGAGGCAATTAATACGAATTTACATGAAGAAACTCCTTTTCTGCTAGAAGAAAAAAATCAATTGTATTTTGGAAGTGAAAGTCATAACAATATTGGTGGATATGATATGTTTGTTTCTTTGTATGATTCATCCAGTAATCGCTGGCAAAAACCGTTAAATCTTGGATTTCCTTATAATACTGTTAGTAATGACCTGGCATATATTGTAACATTTCATGATTTATTTATTTTTTGTCCCCAAAATAGCAATAAACGTCGCCCTGATATGAGTGGTTCTGAATGCTTGAGCCTTAAAATGCCTGAAAAAGAGAAATTAATGACACTTAAAGGTCAAATTTTTATTCCTGAATTTGACAATGACATGCCTGATGATTTGAAAATTATTGTCGTTAATGATCTAACAGGAGATACACTTTCAATCAATCAACCGGAAAATGACGGATCTTTTGTGATAGATAATATTGACCCTGAAAAAGTAACCCATGTAAATATTAGTTCTGAAAAAATTCAGGATCAATATGTTGAAGTTAATGTTGATAATAAGTATGATGAAATTAAATATGCTTATGACCAAATTGAATATCCCATGGATTTTCATCTTGACGCATCAGAACTTGCTTTAAATGAAATGAAGGAAGAAGAAGAAGAAACTAAAGCAAAAGAGACGGAAGGGGATAAATCCACATTAAGCTTAGTTGTTGATCCGGTCTTTTTTGATTTTAACGAAAGTAATGTAAAAGCACCATATGAAGATAATTTAAATGAATTGGCAAATTATTTGAAAGAAAAGTCTGACTTTAAAATTGCGATTCACGGCCATACAGATCATGTTGGCCCTGAAGCTTATAATGTTAGGTTAGGTCGTAGAAGGGCAAATGCAGTCAAAGGTTTTCTTATACAACAGGGCGTTGGCGAAAATAATATTGTGACAAAATCTTTTGGAGAATCTCTGCCTGTAGCAAAACCTGTGTCTGATGATGAAGCAAGAAAATTTAACAGGCGTGCTGATTTTTATCCTATAGATGGTGATTTTGAAGATGTAAAAATCGCATCTGTTGATGTCCCTGAAAAATATCAACAATATAACTCTTTTGAAGATTATTTAGCAGCCAAAGAAAAACAAATAGAACCTTATCATACGCAAGAAACTGAAGGTGAATATTTAGTAATCGGAGGTAGTTTTTTATCCCCGGAAAATGCCAGAAAAGCAGTTTCTCAATATGAAAACCAGGGATTTTCATGTGCCATTTTATCTGCTGATAATGGATTTAACAGGGTAGCCATCAAATCATTCGATGACAAAAAGGAAGCATCCCAGAAACTTGATAATTTGCGCAATACTACATCAGTAGAAAATTTGTGGATATTAAAACATTGATTTGATAAAACCCTTTTCTTAACAAGTTAATTCCCTTTTGCTCCCGAATACAGGCTTTGTGGAATGTTAGTAGTGAAAATGATTTGCCTGTATTTTAAAATAAGAAGTTTTTTTTAAAAGTTTTTGCAATAATGAAAAAACATCTATATTTGCACCTGCAAATGAGAAAAAAGAAAAACTCTTTGCTTTAAGTTATCAAAATTATGGGCGATTAGCTCAGTTGGTTCAGAGCACTTGGTTTACACCCAAGGGGTCATAAGTTCGAATCTTATATCGCCCACAAGTAAAAGCCCTGCAATGTTGCAGGGCTTTTTTAATGTGTGGATTTTGAGAATATGTTTATTTTATGCATTTTATTTCCAGCACTCTTGTTTAGGCCGCAACAAATATTATTAACATGATTGGCAAAACGCTATCAAAACAATAGAGATATCAGCCGTGATTAGAAACTGAAAGGTGATACGCTCAAGTTTACTGTGAATGATCAGGAGCAAAAAATGAAATATACAAAGCGCCTGAAGGGTTAACCATGTGATTAATAATTATTGTAATTGATTTTTTCAAAGCCATTATTAAATATGCGTTTAGCCCCGATAATTAACAAGCCTATATGGTGTGAATGGATGTATCGAATTTACACCGGAAATTAATAATGTTTTTTGAAAAAAATTTTGTTTTTAGAAAAATAAACCCGATTTTTGCAGTCCAAAATTGAAAAAAGAAAAGACCATGGCAAAGATTTGTCAAATAACCGGAAAGAAAGCAATTGTGGGAAACAGCGTATCTCACTCTATGACACATACAAAGCGTGTTTTTAATGTCAACCTTTCAAAACGCAAGTTTTATCTGGAAGAAGAAAAGCGCTGGATAGATTTGATGGTTTCAAATAAAGGGGTTCGTGTTATCAACAAAGTAGGACTGTATAAAGCCCTGAAAGAGGCCAAAGCAAAAGGATACATAACTAAGTATTAAAGGAGGATTTAATTATGGCTAAAACAAAAGGAGACAGGGTACAGGTTATAATGGAATGCACGGAGCAAAAGAAATCCGGCAAACCCGGAATGTCCCGTTATATCACAACAAAGAACAGGAAAAACACAACAAAACGTTTAGAGTTAAAAAAGTACAATCCCATATTGCGGAAAGTTACTGTACATAAAGAAATAAAATAAATAAGATATGGCTAAGAAAACAGTTGCAACATTAAAATCCGGGAAAGGAAAAGAATTTGCACGTGTTATTAAGATGCAGAAATCAAAAAAAACAGGTGCTTATATTTTCAAAGATGAGATTGTGAATAGCGAAAATGTAAAAGACTTTTTTGCCGGTAAGGAAAAGAAAACTTAATCCTGCGGGTTTTAAGGTTCCGGTATTAAAATATAGCACCCTTCGAAGCCCGGAGGCGTGCTTTTTTAGTTTTAACGGCAGATATAATAATATACTGACATGGCTCTATTTGGTATTTTTAACAAAAACAGTGAACAAGACCTCGATAAAGGCCTTGAAAAAACCAGGGAAAATGTGTTTAAAAAACTTGGCAGGGTTGTAGCAGGCAAGTCCAGGATTGATGCCGATGTATTGGATGAACTTGAAGAAGTTTTGATTTCTTCTGATGTGGGCGTGGATACCACCATCAAAATCATTGACCGTATCGAAGCACGTGTCAAACGGGATAAATACCTGAATGCATCAGAATTGAATACAATCCTGAAAGAAGAAATTGCTTCACTGCTGGCAGAAAATCAGACTGCAGACTTTAAAGACTGGCAATTGCCGCAAAGCGACCGGCCTTATGTTATCATGGTTGTGGGCGTAAATGGCGTGGGAAAAACCACCACCATTGGCAAACTTGCTCACCAGTTTAAAAAAGCCGGAAAATCTGTCGTGCTTGGTGCTGCCGATACTTTCAGGGCTGCTGCCATTGAACAGCTTGAAATTTGGGCAAACAGGGTGGATGTGCCGCTGATAAAACAAAAAATGGGGTCTGATCCGGCTTCTGTTGCTTATGATACGCTCAGCTCTGCCATCAGCAATAAAAAAGATGTGGTCATCATTGATACAGCCGGCAGGTTACATAATAAAAAAGCCCTGATGAATGAACTATCGAAGGTAAAAAGGGTTATGAAAAAACTGCTGCCTGATGCCCCGGATGAGGTTTTGTTAATTATTGATGGCTCTACAGGCCAGAATGCTTTCGAACAGACAAAGCAATTTGTGGACGTAACAGAAGTGAATGCCCTGGCGGTAACCAAACTTGACGGCACAGCCAAAGGGGGCGTGGTTATCGGCATTTCTGACCAGTTTAATGTTCCCGTAAAATATATTGGTGTGGGAGAGGGCAAAGACCATCTTCAACTCTTTGATAAAAAAGCTTTTGTTGATTCTCTTTTCAGCGAATAGGGTGTTTGCATTTTATTTTCTGACATGGTTTTGGATTTGATAAGTTTTTATCCAGGCCCCCAAAAAATAACACCTGTCAGGTCTGCCATAATAAAAGGTGATGATTATATGATTATAGACCGAAGTCCGAAGTCCGGAGTCCGAAGACTGGAGACCGGAGACAGGAGTTGAAAGTAAAGCATACATTTTTATAGTAAAAATACTAATTAACATATTATCTTCCGGCTTCCGACTTCGGTCTTCCAACTTTTATTTAATAACGGAAGAACTGACAGGTGGGTTATCAAAACATTGAATAATAGAACAATAGAACAACGAATGAAGAATAACGAAGTAAAATCCCGCGATTCAACAGTGTTTTCTTTTATTTCAAAATTCGTTTTTCAACCTTCTATTAGGGGATACCAGTAACGACCCCGAAGCGGGTCGAATATGCCTGCCTGCCGGCGGGCAGGAATAACCCTGGATGGGGGAGGGTTACCGACCGAAATCCGGGGGCACACAACCACCCCACTAACCGCTTTTGGCGGGATTTTTGCGGCTAAGCCTGCCAGCCGGATGGATGGCAAGCAAAAATCGTGACAAAAGATCATTTACCCACAAGCCATGCGGATATTTCAAGTAGCTTCTCAATGACAAACTGGAAAAAACCATTTTGAATAATAGAACCATAGAACAACGAATGAAGAATAACGAAGTAAAATCCCGCGATCCAACTGCAAAAAAACATAGGACATAGAAGGCACATAGATTATAAATTTCAAGCTCCAGGATTTGTTATTTGAATTTAGAATTTCCTGCATCAGGCAGGTGTTTTGGGATGTTTCCATTTTGCCGGCAATAGTTTATACAATTGCCATGCTACATATCCACATGCCATACCAAGCAACGCACCGCCAATAATATCTCCCGGATAATGTACACCAAGGTATATCCTGGAAAAGGAAACAACAGCAGCCCATATAAAGATAGCAATGACAAACCAGCGTTTTCTTATTAAGAGTGAACTTATTGTGGCCAGCCCAAAGGTGTTGGCTGCATGGGAAGATACAAAACCATATAATCCGCCCCGGTAATTATTCACCGTATGTAATAAATGCTGTATCTCATGGTTATGTGTAGGCCGGTACCGTTCAAAAACTTCTTTAAATCCATGCACTGATATCTGGTCTGTCAGTCCGAAAGTCAGGATCATGGCAAGTATCCAGAACACACTGCGCCAGCCCGCTATCCTTATGCTGAAAATCATGATAAACACATACAGGGGTATCCACACGTATTTATCACTCAGAAACCACATAACACTATCAGCCACCTCGTTGTTAAGCTGGTTAAAGAAAATCAGCAAACTTCGGTCTAACATTTCGAGATATTCAATCATGTATTAATATCTTATCAATAATATTCGTGTAATTTTTGGCAAAAAATTCCAAATTCAAAATAAAATCCAAAAGTAAAAAATCCCAAAAGAAAAAATCATGATATTCTACCACTTGTTGATTTGTTTATCATGCTACTCAAAATATTGATTATCTCTTCCGATTCGCGGATGTCTTTTGATATTGTAGCAGG
>JBNJGX010000086.1:0-8708 GCA_051748025.1 Bacteroidota bacterium | reverse complement strand
TTTAGAATACAGCCATTAATTATTATCAGTATCCTGTGGATTCCCAGGCTTGTTCAAATTCACGTATGGCTTCTTCGGTACTGAAGACATTTATTCCTGAAATCAGGACAATTAACATAATAAAGATTACCAGCGCGGCCAGGCACAAACCAATGATAGCAGTTACACGGCCCGCTCTCATATTTTTATAAGAGCTGATGGTGTACAAATCCGGATTTTGCATGTATTCCCTTTGTGCTTTTGAAGCGAGAACCAAAGCAATAATAGCAAGCACAATACTGATAATCCCGTAACAACAGCAAAACAATACCAGGGATATAATACCCATTGCCAGGATTCCTCCTGAATTTGGCAGGGGTTGTTGCATGGTTGTCACAGGTTGTTGTGTTGCTGATTGAACCTGTGCAGGCTGGCCGGAAGATTGATTTCCCTGATAACCGCTGCTTTGACGTTCGCCGCTTTCAGCATGATTTGTTTGTCGCGATTCGTTTTGTTTAGGATCAAATTCGAAACCTTGTTTGTTGTTTTCAGTTGACATATGGTTGAATTTTTATTAATAAAATGTATAATTGGTTAAAATTTTAATGACATACGTACTCACCGTAACAATTACGGTAAATATAAACATAATTTTTAAAACGAGAGCGCCATGTTTAAATTTAAATAATAAATGCAGTGCCAGAAAAATCAGGGTAACCATCATCGGTATCAGTCCCGGATAATACTGAAGGCTTTCCCATACATTGCCTTTGAGCAACTCAATAAAAGCACGTTGCATCCCGCACCCGGGGCAATCCATCCCGGTAAATTCCTTAAATGCACACTTTCCCAGATGATCTTCGAGCCATTTAATCATAATGCATAAAGCTAATAAACCTGTGTCAAAATTAAAAATATCTTTACTAATCAGGCATAAAGGTTTCTGTCAATAACGGTTAATGGTAATTAACATAGGTTAAATAAGTTACAAAATATCTGATAAACCTCCAATTCAATTACGGTTTATTCTTTTGCGTGAGGGATAGAAGCGGTACCCCGCAACCGACGACAGGAGGTGAGGAGCCTGCCTGCCGCCCGCCTGCCGGACGGGCAGGGCAGGCAGGTATAAGCGGATAGCCCGACCCTTTTTAGCGCTTTGACCTTTAATATCTGCTGTTTACGGCTGAAAAAGATTGAAAGAAAAGCATAAGTTTTGAAACAGGGATGACCATGCAGGTCAAAGCGCTAAAAAGGGGCACGCCCAAAAAAATATATAAGAACATGGCTTCCTCCCATTTCTTCGTATTTTTGCAGTATGCCTGTGTATCAATTGCCGGAAGAAAATGTTTTTCCACATCCTTCGCTTGCAGAGGATGACGGTTTACTTGCTGTTGGCGGAGACCTGAGCCCGGAACGTCTGATACTGGCCTACAGCAACGGGATTTTTCCATGGTACAGCGAAGGAACCCCGATATTATGGTGGTCACCTGACCCACGGACTGTGCTGTATCCTGATGAATTCAAAACCAGTAAATCATTGAGACAAAGTATCAGGCGGGAGAATTATGCTTTCAGTATCAACAAAAATTTCGGGGATGTCATTGAAGCATGTGCATCAGTACCACGCCTCCATGATGATAACACATGGATAACAAATAAAATGAAGGCTGCTTACAAACGGCTTCACAACATGAATTATGCCTGGTCAGTAGAGACATGGTCTTCAGGAAAGCTTGCAGGCGGGCTGTATGGAATAAAAATTGGCAGTTTGTTTTCAGGTGAATCCATGTTTTACCGCAAACAGGATGCATCAAAGGCTGCGTTAAAATACCTGTGCGAAAATGCAGAAAATCTCAACATCACAATGATTGATGTGCAACAATCTACCCAACATTTATTAAGTTTGGGGGCAAAAGAAATAACACGTGCTGATTTTTTAAAAGCATTATCAAATATGTGAAAACACATGCTGGTAAAACATTTTGACCATAACATCAAGCGGCTGATACCAAATTACAAGCAGAATAAATACCTGTTAGCCGTTAGTGGCGGGCCTGATTCAGTGGCCATGCTGCATTGCGCTTACAGGCTGAATATGCAGGCGGTTGTAGCCCATTGCCATTTTCATTTACGTGGTACCGAAGCCGATGCTGATGCAAAATTTAGCGAAAAGCTTGCCGTGGCATTGGATTATCCCTTTGTCATAAAGCATTTCAACACACAAGCAGTTGCTGATGAACGAAAGATTTCCATTCAAATGGCTGCCAGAGAACTGCGTTATGAATGGTTTGAAAGCTTGCGCCAAAAACACGCATGTGATTATATTCTGATAGCGCACAACCGCGATGATGTGGCGGAAACTGTGCTGATAAACCAGATTCGGGGCTGTGGTGTACGCGGAATGACCGGTATCGCTGAAAAGACCGGAACAATCGTCCGGCCCCTATTGCATGCATCACGTGATGATATTGTAAATTGGTTAAGTGAGCATAAATTAGACTGGCAGCAAGATTCCAGCAACGATAAAACCAACTACATGCGCAATAAAATCCGTCATGATATTTTGCCTGAAATGGAACAGATCCAGCCGGATATAAAATCCATATTACACAGAAATGCAAGACAAATACAGCGCTCAGTCACGGTTTTCGACCAACTTCTGCAATCAATAAAACAGGCTATATTTATCCGGAAAAACGACTGCCTGCACATTAATATACAGCACGAACAGGCCGGTTTGAATTTGTTATATGAATTGCTGCGGGATTATGGTTTTAATTACAATCAGGTACAGGATTTGTATCAGAGCAAGGGTTCCGGAAAATCCGTACAATCACCTGATTATACTTTAATTGCTGACAGGGAAAACTGGATATTGCGCAAAAATGACATACAAACAGATAGCAGGGATTTTTTGATTCACGATAAAGTGTTTTCGGTAAACCATCCGCTGCCCCTTCAAAGTCAGCTTGTAAACAGGGATAATTGCAAAATAAATCCTGACAGGCATGTGGCGCAATTTGATGCAGACAAGCTTAAATTTCCGCTGACATTAAAGCGCTGGAAAAAGGGCGACAAATTCATCCCCCTTGGCATGAAGGGTTTTCAGAAACTCAGTGATTTTTTTATCAACCACAAATTAAACCTGCATCAAAAGGAGCAACAATGGTTACTGTGTTCAGGGGGTGATATCATCTGGGTTGTTGGGTTACAAACAGACAACCGTTATAAAATCACTGCTGAAACAAAGCATGTACTTGAAATCCGGTTATATTGATGCATGAGAGAGCATAATGAATCAGCTTTTGTCATGAACTTTGCCCTGATATCCTTCGGGACAAGTTTTTGCTTCATGACAAAGTTCCCGCCAAAAGCGTTTGATGGTGCTTGATTTACCCGGGGGTATTCTAATTCGGCCACTAGTGTCAATTCAAGCATTATGTCTTGAGCGTTTACTTTCACACAAAACAAGACAGGAATTATATACCACTTCAGTATAAATAAAAGTCTGTTAGGCCTACTACACCCGATTGGATACTGTCATCGGTTTCAATTATGGTAAAGGTATAGTAACCTGTGGGATAGTAATTACTGGAAGGATTCATCGGATCACTTATTGATACCGGATTTTGCCAGTTTTCGGTGTACTCAATACTATCAGCCCAGAAATGAAACCTTATTTCACCCTGAATGTTACCAAGATTCTTATAATGACTTGTATCCTCTGGCAAAAGTTGAGAAAATGTGGTTCCCTGCCAGCGAAGATGGCCTTCGTAACAAAGTATCAGGCTGTCAAATGCCGTCTGGCTAACATTTACCAAACGGATTTTGGCCTCATTATCATTGGTGGACGGCTCGTTGTCTGTACAAGATATCAACATAATAAGCAGAAATAAGCAAACAGAAATGCACTTCATAATATGTTTTACATCAACTTAATATATTAATAACGTGGATTTGAATGGGATATTGCTTTTTTACCAGGACTGATGAAAACATCAAATAATATCTGACTCTACCTTAGTTTTTATTTACAATTACAAACTTAGCAGCAATTAGACCAGGCTTTTTTAATTTATCATGATCATGTCATGAATAAGCATAAGGATTTTCCGGACGGAAATCACCGTATTGTGTATTAATTTCGTCGAGAAGCTGAAAAATTTCTTCAGGATCAGTGCTGGTAACCAGCTTCATGCGCATGGGTTTAAAATGCGGGATACCTTTAAAATACAATGAAAAGTGTTTTCTCATTTCAAAAATACCGCGGGGTTTACCTTTATAATCCAGGGATCTTTCAAAGTGTTCCTTTGCAATTTTCACCCTTTCGGCAACAGCAGGCGGTGGTAATGTTTCCCCGGTATCAAGAAAATGCCTGATTTCTTTAAAAATCCACGGCCTGCCGATACTTGCCCTGCCGATCATGATGCCATCCACTTTATATTTATTAAAATAAGCCCTGGCCATTTCTCCGGAATTGATATCCCCGTTGCCAATAACCGGCATTTCAATATCAGGGTGCTCTTTTACCAGGCGGATAAGGTCCCACCGTGCTGTACCTTTATACATTTGCGGTCTTGTCCTTCCGTGTATGGTAAGCGCTTTTATGCCGGCATCCTGTAACCTCAGTGCAATTTCAAGCACATTTTTGTTTTCTTCATCATACCCGAGCCGTGTTTTGACAGTAACCGGCAATTTTGTGGCCTGTACGATCTGCCGGGTCATTGTGTCCATAAGTTCGGGATTTTTCATCATGCCGGCACCTGCACCACGGGCTGCAATTTTTTTCACAGGACATCCAAAATTAAGGTCTATCACATCCGGTGCAGATTTTTCTGCAATTTTCACAGACTCAAGCATGGGCTCAATAAGGTGACCATATAACTGTATGCCAATGGGCCGCTCTTGATCATTTATACAAAGTTTTTGCAAACTTTTACGGCCGTCACGTATTAGCCCGTCAGAAGAAATGAACTCAGTGTACATCATATCGGCCCCAAACATTTTACACATATACCTGAAAGAAGGATCGGTAATATCCTCCATGGGTGCAAGCAATACAGGTTCATCCCTGAGTTGAGTATTTCCGATACTGAGCATAACAGAAAATTTCATCAAAAATATAAAAAAATTGGTTGTGGCAGTGACAGTAATAAATTAGTGATTTTTATGCCATTTTCTAACATATTTTTTTTTATCCGGGCAGCGGGGAAAGTGGTTGCCTTCAGAATGTTTGTCACCGCCTATGCCTCCTACCTCCCACCGTCTGTGCCTGTTTTTGCTAAACTGCAGAACAGGAGCTTCTCCCGTCGCTCTGTCTGCAGTGCAAAAAACAAGGCACAGCCGGCAGCAGGGTAATACGGCGCCGGCGGGCTGCGAAAAATAAAGTGCCCCAAGCATCTTGCTTGGGGGTAGGATACCTCAAGGATATTGCTTGGGGGTAACTTATTGAATTCGCTTAACGAAATATTTTAATGCAACCATCAGGCCTACAGGGTTGTGTTGTTTCTAACAATATCACCATGATTGGATGCCATCACTCCATCGCCCCATCGTGCTATCTCGCCATCGTGCAATCCTGATAGTCCGTTAAATTTTAGAATAGAGCATTTATTTAAAACTATGGTTTTGCTGACTTAAAGGCAGGCGGTCATTTTGTCATTTTGACAGGCACATCTGCCAAAAAAGGCGATCAAAATATGTTAATTTGGCTGACAATGGCATATTATTTCACATGGCATAATATTCGTAAAGGGGGTAATGGATTGAAATAAATTAATAGCTAATAATCAAAACGAAAACCCTAAAGAATAAAGAATTATGGCAAAAGAAATGAAATTTAACATTGACGCAAGGGATCAACTGAAAAAAGGTGTTGATACGCTTGCTAATGCTGTGAAAGTAACATTGGGCCCCAATGGCCGTAATGTGGTACTTGACAAGAAATTTGGTGCACCCCAGATAACCAAGGACGGGGTAACTGTGGCAAAAGAAATTGAACTCGAAGACGCTTTTTTGAATATGGGTGCGCAAATGGTGAAAGAAGTGGCATCAAAAACCAATGATGATGCAGGTGATGGTACCACTACTGCTACAGTACTGGCTCAATCAATAGTACAGGAAGGTTTAAAAAATGTCACTGCCGGTGCCAACCCGATGGAACTTAAACGTGGCATTGACGATGCTGTTAAAGCCATTGTTGAAAACATAAAAAGCCAGTCGCAGGAAGTTGGTGATGATGATGAGAAGATCAAACAAGTGGCAACCGTATCAGCCAATAACGATCACGAAATTGGCAAACTGATATCAGAAGCCATGAAAAAAGTTAAAAAAGAAGGTGTTATCACCGTTGAAGAAGCAAAAGGCACCAGCACACATGTTGACCTTGTAGAAGGTATGCAGTTTGACCGCGGGTATATCTCTCCATATTTCATCACCGACAGTGATAAAATGGAGGCTGTACTTGAAAACCCCTACATCCTTCTTACAGACAAGAAAATATCTTCAATGAAAGACTTGATGCCGGTACTTGAACCCACTGCACAGGACGGCAAACCGTTGCTTATCATTGCAGAAGATGTAGAAGGTGAAGCCCTGGCAACCTTGGTTGTAAACCGCTTACGCGGCACGATAAAAGTAGCTGCTGTAAAAGCCCCGGGATTCGGAGATCGCCGTAAAGAAATGCTTGAAGACATTGCAGTGCTTACAGGCGGCACGGTTATTTCTGAAGACAAAGGCATGAAGCTGGATGCAGCTACAATTGATATGCTTGGCCGCACTGAAAAAGTGACCATGGACAAAGAAAACACAACCATTGTTAATGGCGAAGGTGACAAAGAGACAATTCAAACACGTGTAGCTCAAATCAAAAAACAGATTGAAGCATCCACATCGGATTATGATAAAGAAAAACTCCAGGAAAGGCTTGCTAAACTTGCAGGCGGCGTAGCTGTATTGTATGTCGGTGCTGCTTCAGAGGTAGAAATGAAAGAAAGAAAAGACCGCATGGAAGATGCATTGAGTGCAACACGTGCGGCTGTAGAAGAAGGCATTATCCCTGGTGGAGGTGTGGCTTACATCCGTTCTATCAAATCACTCGATAAGTTAAAATTTGAGAACAAAGACCAGGAAACCGGCATTAAGATTGTCCGCCGTGCACTTGAAGAACCATTGCGTATTATAGCTGATAATGCAGGTGTTGATGGTTCCGTTGTGACACAAAAAGTAAAAGAAGGAAAAGGCGACTTTGGTTATAACGCCCGCAAAGAAAAATATGAAAACCTGCTTGAAAACGGTGTCATTGACCCGACAAAAGTATCCCGTATTGCCCTTGAAAACGCAGCTTCTATCGCAGGCATGCTACTTACAACTGAATGTGTCATCGCAGACATTGAAGATGAAAACGACAACGCTGCTGCCGCTGCTGGTGCAGGCGCCGGAATGGGCGGCGGAATGGGCGGAGGCATGCCCGGAATGATGTAATAAATGAAATAAGCAACCATTCGTTATTATAAAAATTAAAAAAAACTGCTCCCTGAGGATTAGGTGAGCAGTTTTTTTATGTTTATTTAATTAATTAATTAATTAATTAATTATTAAACTTTTACTCACTTTCAAACACTTACAACCGAATAACAAACACCAGTAAACGGTTTTTATCCGGCTATGTGTTTTCCGGGGCGTATGTTTGCCATCAAAATTATTGTTTAACCAAAAAATTCATGTATTATGAGACAAACAAAAAACAACATCACGCTTATTGGCAGACTTGGTAACGACCCGGTTGTAAGACGTTTTGAAAGCGGACAGAGATTGGCAAAGATGCACCTTGCCACGAATGAAACCAGACGGCGCCTGAATGGTGAAAGTAATCAGCTTACTCGCTGGCATCAACTTGTGGCATGGGGCAATACTGCTGATATCGTAAAACAGATGTTAAACAAAGGCAGAAAAATTGCCATTGAAGGCAAACTCAACGTGCGCTCATGGAAGGGAAAAGACGGGATGCCACGCACATCAAGTGAAGTTGTGGTTAAAAACTTCACGTTGCTGCAATAAAGCGGTTGCGACAAAACCCAAAAACCAGCAAGAAGCCGCTAATCGAGATTCGTTTAGCGGCTTATCTTTTTACAAAGCTTTATTACTATTCCCCGGCATCCCTCACACATCGAACCGAATACCCCCTGTTTTTATCCCAGGCGTCAAGGTGAAACAAAGAACCTGCATTGCTCCTCACCCACCATCGCCAGGCTTTTCCTGCGTTTTCTTCTGTGGCAGTCCAGATATTCCAGAAATGACCGATATTATTGAATTCACCATCATTTGAACTACGCTCGCCTGCCGGCAGTGCATTAAAACCAATATCATCAGTACCATAATGTGTATCATTGGCATTCCAGCGTGGGTGGACAGATGTGGCACAATTCCCATCCTCAGGGGAATTAACCTGGTGACAGGATTTCAGGAAATTTCCAACATTATTCTCAGACACACCTGAATATTTATTAGTCAGGTAATCCATCAATTCAGACAATTCCTCATCCTCAGGCACGTGCCAACCGGAAGGGCAAATCCCCTTGTCGTTATTGACTGCATACCAGTTATACAAACGGCCATAAGCTTCTTCCATGCCATTTTCCGAATCAATACCATCAACATCCTGGTGCGGATATACAGCATAAGCCCCTTGCTCAGTATCCGCCCAATCCTCATTAGATAAGCCGCCGGCA
>JBNJGX010000085.1:0-8782 GCA_051748025.1 Bacteroidota bacterium | reverse complement strand
GGTATTTCATGCGCAATTCGTCACTCCCGTCGCTTTCATCTTCAATGGTAAAAGGAGGCGTTTTGGCAGCAGACAAAACTTCGAGTTCATCAGGAAATATTTCTACATGGCCGGTTGGCATTTTATCGTTTTTGGAGTAACGCTCAACCACCTTGCCGGTAGCTTTTATCACATATTCCCGGCCACACTTTTCTGCTGTGTTTAATATTGATTTAGCGGTTTTGCTTTCGTCAAAAGCCAGTTGTGTAACGCCGTAACGGTCACGCACATCTATCCATATCATGCCGCCTTTGTCGCGTTTGCGTTGCACCCAGCCGCTAAGTGTAACGTTCTGTCCTTTGTTTTCGATGCGTAATTCTCCGCAATTATGTGTTCTGTACATAAAGTTTATAATTAATATTTACCGGCAAAAATAGTAAAAAAGGGGGGATGTTGAAATTAATGTGAGCAAACAGTTTGAAGACCGAAGTCGGAAGCGATGTCCTGAGCGAAGTCGAAGGGTCGGAAGACCGGAGTTTAAAAAATTAATTTTCAGGATAAGTTATGTCTTCCCGGTAATTACCATCATCTATTAATAATAAGCTTTTCATTAAAAACATGATTCCTGGAATTATATCTAAGCACATAAATACCAGGGGAATGGGAGTTTAAATTTAAAATTTCTGAACCTTGTGTCTCATTTTTATCCATCAGTTGCCCGTTCAATGAATAAAGAGATAAAACGCCTTCTTCTTCAGGTAATTCCACGTACACATAATCA
Source organism: Bacteroidota bacterium (assembly GCA_051748025.1). GTDB lineage: Bacteria > Bacteroidota > Bacteroidia > Bacteroidales > ML635J-15 > JAQIBY01. The sequence continues at coordinate 8,022 of JBNJGX010000085.1, read as the reverse complement.
TCTGCCGGATTTGGATAAATACGCCATTTTATATTATCTTCAGCTTCAGGAGATTCTTCCAACCCGACAGGCACATCATCCAAAACAGGCAATTTAACATGGCTGGGATAATCCGGTGAAAAATGAACCTTTTGCATTGCAACCCGCGGTGACATAACAGTTCCCTCATAATCATAATTCTGTCCGTCATTAGGCTTACGACGGAAGAAATCATGATCCATTAAAGGCAGGTTTGGGTTAGACTGGTATCTTGGGTAATTGCCACTACTGATTAATATTTTTATTTTGTGGTTTTTACCCCAGACATATCCGATTGGCAACATTTTAAACTGATATTCATAAATTGAATCTGACTCAATATTAGAATAAGGAACATTAACGTCTTCATTTCCATTATAAATTGACCTGACATATTCTCTCGCACGTGCATTAACACATCCTTCGACAACAAACAGTTCTCTTCCGTCGGGATATACATCAATAATACGTACAAAGAAATCCGTATCGGTTTTGCCACCTCCCTGAACTTCAGACGCTGCATAAATAGTAGCCTCAGAAAACCCAAGAATTCTCAATGAATCCTGAATTTGTCCGCTTGTAAATTGTATCACACCCTGATGGTCCATTGTATAATTAACAAAAAGAGAATCGGCTAAATTCATTTGACCCTGAGCACGTCTTTGGGGTCCCTGTGGAGTATTGATTGTCATATTTGCACCCCCAACGGTAATTACGGGATCATCAGGATCATGAATGTATGAATGGCTGCCTTCATTTGCAGTTGGTATTTGCTGATCAATGGTACTGTCCCCGTGTAAATAAAAATTGGTATGATTTATCCCCTGTTCAAAAGGGAAGCTATCAGCTTCCATCCAGTAATTCCCGCAATTTTCATTTTCCGGGATACCATCATTTACAGGGCCTGCAATATATAACCTTACAGAGGGGATGTTCTGAAAATCAGTAACAGGTTTATTCTCTACAGTATCCTGAAGTGGCATCAGGGGGGGATCCAAAACAGGCAAGGTATAAGAATAAGGTATGGTATCGCTTTCAGTCTGAATTTCCACCGGAAGATTTTCCAGGGTAGTTTGCCCTGCAAGATACTGAATAAACATATAGTAAGGTACAATATAATCCTCAGAAGGCACCCTGACTGATGTAGTACCATCAATTGGCTGCCATTGATCACTTTCAGGAATAATAAACTTAGGTTTTCCTGTTTCAGGTACGCCTTTTTTATTAATTGTATATCTGAACCAATTTAAAAGTTCTGAATCCATAATTTCACTTATTGATGAAGAGTCACTAAAAGAATAATTACCATAAATTGTGTTTAAACCAATCATATCAGTAACATTTTCGGGATATTGTACATCGCCGGTTGAACGACTTCCAATCGTCTGATGCGCCCAGGGACCTATAATCAGTTTTTGCAGATCATTGGTTTGTTGTGATAAGGCTTCTTCTTTCATCCTGTTAAAACTATGTATCTGTCCGTCAATAAAAATATCCCACCAGCCGGTGAGGTGATAAGCTGGCACATCCATATTTCTGAATCTGCTGAAATTACCGGTGCTATCAGGATTTCCGGCTGCATCAACAGGGGCATAACTCACATCCATTGCCGAGCGGAGAGGACTATCAGGATAATAGCCCGGTTTTGAATTCTCCACAAGCAGAAAATCTATTGCATTTTTTGCAACATCAGCTTTATTTGATAAATTATAATCTGATGAACTATGCAAATTATTCATGATACTTGTATCTGTATTGTTCAAACTATCATTTATCAGACTATAAACCTGTCCGGTTATCCAGTTATCAACTAAAGCTTCCCGGTAAACACCGTTATTTGTCAATGTAGATGAGTAATGATCAGCAGAAGCAACAATCGGCATAATTGATTGCAATCCGGATTGAGAAGAATTAACTGGATGAGCTGCAGCAAGTGAATACTGGGAGTTTCCGAGTGCGCTTGCACCTATCATGCCAACAGAGCCATTCGTTACAAGAAATGTATCTGCTTGCTGATCGCCATCATAATCATATACACGCTCTACATCATTGAGAAGACGGTATAGCGTTTGATATCCATCCTCATGTTTATTGGCATTTCGTGGATCAGACGGACTTGTTATATCGATGTTATAATTAATGTAAGGATGATATGGGTTTTTATTCCACCCATCACTGTACATTGGAAAATACACGCCGGATGAAGCATTTGCGCCCCTCATATCCTGGGTTCCATATGCATAACCAAAAAATGCAAATAAAGGCCCTAACTCATCTCCGTTTTTGTTATAAGGGGTTCTTGTAAAAACAAGGGGTAACTGATAAGGATTAGGATTAACCTGATTATCAACTGAGTCATAAATTAAATACTGGGTGTTTTTAGGCATTAATTGAATTGGCACATCTCCTGTGCCCGGAATGTTAATAACAGTAACTAATGAATCCTGAATCACAGGAACATAAATATCCATCTTAAGTATGGTACTGTCAAACATTTTTATATCCCGGGTCTGTTTTTCATAAAGCTCATCAAACCCATCTATTGTTCCATTTGGAATGACCTGTGATATTGCCGAAACCGATATCAATAAAACAAACCCTAACACCAATAATTTTTTCATATTAAAAATCATATATATTCATTATTTTATCATTTTAAATTTCAATAAATCACTGTATTACTGTAGCTCCAAAGCTAATAAATTCCTGTGATAAAACCTGAATTAAACCCGGGGATAAACCAATAAGAATTCACCGGCAAAAATAGTAAAAATGGGGGGATGTTGAAATTTATATGTTCAAAAGGTTGGAAGTCCGGAGACCGAAGTCGGAAGACAGGAGCTGGATGAAAAGATTAATTGATATTGTATCAGCGGACTTCTGACTCCGGTCTCCGGACTTCCAACTGATTAGATACAAAAGATATTTTGTTATTGGAATATTCGTAATAAAACATTAGTTTTACAAAGCATCAATTGGCTGTTAAATTTTTATGGTAAACTATGCTGCAAACGAACCCGAACAAAAGGCACGCAGGCAGATTGATAAAATGCTTGAATCGGCGGGCTGGGATGTACAAGACAGAGATGAAATTGATTTTAGCACCTCATCAGGCATTGCTGTAAGGGAATATCCCACCGAAAGTGGACCGGCAGATTATGTGCTTTTTATTGATGGCCCCAATCCGGCAGCTATTATTGAAGCCAAAAGAAAAGAACAAGGACAAAACTTGTCTGTTGTAGAGGAACAGGCAGAAAAATATGTAAAATCCCACCTTAAACATGTCGGCCATCAGGAAATACCATTTATTTATATAAGCAACGGCATCATCACAAAATTTACTGACCTGAGAGAATCTACTCCCAGAGCAAGAGAGATTTTTTCCTTCCCCAAACCGGAAACCTTAAGTCAATTTATCAAACAAGGGAAACCTTTGAGAGAAAGATTAAAAAAACTTCCGGGATTACCCGAAAAAGACTTGTACGGGTGCCAGGTAAATGCCATTGAAAACCTTGAAAAGTCCTTTAAAAACGGAAAACCCAGGGCATTGGTACAAATGGCAACCGGCAGCGGAAAAACCTTTACGGCAATCACATCAACTTACAGACTGCTGAAATATGCAGATGCACAACGCATACTTTTCCTTGTGGATACACGAAACCTCGGCGAACAGGCTGAAATGGAATTTATGCGTTATAAACCAAACGATGAAAACCGCAAGTTTACTGAACTGTATAATATACAGCGTCTGTCTTCGGGATACATTTCCAGGGATACCCAGGTTTGCATAAGCACAATCCAAAGATTGTATTCTATACTAAAAGGAAGAGAATTAGACGAAACGGCAGAAGAAACACATCCTGCAGAAATTTCAGAAAATACGGGAGCTGCTGAACCAGTTGTTTATAACCCCGGAGTACCACCTGAATTTTTTGATTTCATCATCATTGATGAGTGCCACCGCTCCATTTACAACCTCTGGAAACAGGTACTGGATTATTTCGATGCTTTTTTGATAGGTTTGACTGCAACACCTGATAAACGCACATTCGGTTTTTTTCATGAAAATGTTGTCAGCGAATACAAACATGAAAATGCTGTTACCGATGGTGTGAATGTTCCTTATGAAGTTTATACCATTGAAACAAAAATTACCAAACAGGGAGCCAAACTGCAGGCAAAGGAATATGTGGATAAACGAAACCGGCTGACACGGAGTAAACGCTGGACACAACTTGACGAAGATGTGGAATATTCATCCAAACAGCTTGACAAAAAAGTGGTTAACCCCAATCAGATAAGAAAAATCATACGCACCTTTAAAGACAAACTGGGTGAGATTTTTCCCAGCCGGCGGGAAGTGCCCAAAACACTGATTTTTGCAAAAACAGACAGCCATGCCGATGATATTATAAACATCGTGCGTGAAGAATTTAATGAAGGCAATGATTTTTGTAAAAAGGTTACCTACCATTCCGAAGAGAATCCTCGCTCCATCCTCCAGCAGTTCAGAAATGAATACAATCCACGCATTGCTGTTACTGTGGATATGATTGCAACAGGTACGGACGTTAAACCGATAGAGTGCCTCCTGTTTATGCGGGATGTCAAATCACGGGGATATTTTGAGCAAATGAAAGGAAGGGGAACACGCATTTTGAATTACGATGACCTGAAAAAAGTAAGTCCTTCGGTAAATACTGCCAAAACACATTTTGTCATTGTGGATGCCATTGGCGTAACCAAATCACTGAAAACCGACAGCAGGCCGCTTGAAAGAAAGAAATCGGCTTCAATGAAAGACCTGCTGCAAAGCGTGCTTATGGGCGCAGGCAGAGATGAAGATACCATGACGTCCCTGGCAAATCGCCTTATAAAACTTGACAAAAAAATCAACGATGAAGACAGGGAGGAAATCAAATCCCATTCCGGCGGAAAAGACCTGAACCAAATCAGCAAGCGTCTGCTCGAAGCCTTTGATCCCGATACGATAGAAGAGCGTGCTACGAAAACAACTAAAAACACAAGTGATATGAGTGATGAAGACAAACAAAAGGCACAAAAAGAGCTCATAGATGAAGCCGCCGGCACTTTCAACGGCAAGCTCAATAAATGCCTGACAGACACCAAAGAAAAATATGATCAGATCATTGATAATGTAAATATTGACAAACTGGAAAATGCAGGCTGGACTAAAGAGGCTTCAATGAACGCAAAACAAACCATTGAGGATTTTAAAAGCTATCTGCATGAACATAAAGATGAGCTGACCGCTTTACGCATATTTTACGACCAGCCCTACAGGCGGCGGGAAGTCACGTATTCCATGATCAACGATGTGCTGAAAAAGCTAAAAAAAGACAAACCTGCCCTGGCACCCATGCGGGTTTGGAATGCCTTTGAACAACTGGAAGAAATCAAAGGGCAAAATCCGGCAAATGACCTGACGGCTTTAGTGGCGTTGATCCGGCGCGTAACCGGTATTGACGACAAGCTGACCAGTTACCATGAAACCGTGAATAAAAATTTTAAAGACTGGATTTTCAAAACGCATTCCGGCAGCGGTGCCAAATTCAACGATGAACAGATGGAATGGCTGCGCATGATACGTGACCACGTGGCAACATCCATACATTTTGACACAGAAGACCTCAACTATTCCCCCTTTGATAAATACGGTGGCATAGGCAAAATGTACAAGCTGTTTGGGAATAAAATGAATGATGTGATTGAAGAAATGAACGAGGAATTGGTGGCGTGATATGTTGTAAAACATGTTTTAAAAATAAACCTACAAGTTGATTATATGTTATTAAGACGTATATTTGGTGATAATTTATTTGCAATTCAATACCCGGATGAAGACAAGGATGAATTTGAAAGGTTGTTTGATTTGTGGAATAACATGGAGTTTCTGGAAGAATTTTTTAGCGAAAATGAAAAAGACTTAAACAGTAAATTCTGGGGAGGCATTAGCGTTGAAGAAGCAGCAATGGACACAAAACATGAGGCGGAAGATTTCGAAGATAAGTTGGAAATAATATCTAAACAAAAAAATACAAACAAATGCCTTAATGCCTTTTTCAAACAATTAGATGATTACCAAAGTGGAATATTAATCCTTGATAAAAGAAAAGCAAAGCATTCGTGGTTGCGGATTTATGCCCTTAGAATTGATACCAATGCATACCTGATTACAGGAGGGGCAATAAAATTAACAAAACGAATGGAAGACCGTGAACACACCAGGAAAGAATTGAATAAAATTGATCAATGCAAACAATTTCTTATTGAACAAGGCATAACAGACAAGGACGGTTTATTAGAAATAATTTAATTATGGCAAGTGCAAAAGAAAAACTAAACAAGTTAGCCGAAAAAGAGCCAAGCAGATGGCTTGAAAAAGCAAAAGACAGAAAGGCAAAGCGAAGCTGGTCGGATAAATCAGCCCGCATTGCATTGCGTGTACTCAGGGAAATACGGCGGCAAAAGCCCATAAACGGCATGAGCCAAAAAGCCCTTGCCCGCAAAATGAAGGTTTCTCCCCAGTACATTAACAAAGTGGTGAAAGGAGAGGAAAACCTGAGCCTGGAAACCATTTCTAAACTGGAAGAAGCATTGGGTATTACCTTAATGGAAATACCCCGGGAAAAGAAAAAGGAACTTTATGTGGATGTTGACATTGCAAATGGGACCTATGTAAAATCTACCGGGGTGAAAAAATCAAAAAAACGTAAATTTAGCTATTTACAAGAAGAAAATGAATACAATACAGTATCTGAACCAGGAGAAAATTATGCAACAACAGGATAACATACAATTCAGACTCGAAAAAATAAACACAGAACAATTTGCCCTGATTGAAGAAGAATACAACAAAAACAATGAAATCAAAGTAGGTGTAAATTTTAAGTTTGCTGTGAATCATGAAAAACAAATGCTGGCTGTTTTCAGTGAATTCAATTATGAATCTGCAGGCAGTACATTTATTAAACTGGCGGTATCTTGCCACTTTAAAATTCCTGAAAGCAATTGGGTAAATTTTTTGAAAGAGGAAACCATTGTTGTTCCACAAGGCTTGTTGCGTCACCTTTCAGTGATTACTGTTGGTACAGCAAGAGGTGTGTTACATGAAAAAACAGTAGGCACACGGTTTAACAATTTCATTCTCCCGTTTATTGATTTAACCAAAGTCATAACCCAAGATATGACCTTTAAAGTCAATGGAGATCAATCAAATAAAGACTGATGAAGATGGAAGGCAGCAGAACAACCAAAATAGAATGGACAGAGAGCACCTGGAACCCCATAACAGGTTGCACCAAAATATCTGCCGGCTGCAGGCACTGCTATGCCGCAGTAATGGCACGCAGGCTGAAAGCCATGGGGCAGAAAAAATACAAAAACGGTTTCCGCCTGACCATACACCCGGAGGCTTTAAACGAACCCTACCGCTGGAAAAAACCGCGCATGGTGTTTGTCAATTCCATGAGCGATTTGTTTCACGAGGATGTGCCACGGAATTTTGTGCTGAAAATTTTTGATGTAATGAGGGACAACCCGCAGCACGTGTTTCAGGTGCTCACCAAACGCTCTGATGTGTTGCGGTATTACGATGCCGAAGGCTGGCTCAACTGGCCGCACAACCTGTGGATGGGCGTAACCGTGGAAAACAAAGATGTGACCAATCGCATTGACAATTTGCGACAAACCGGGGCAAGGGTAAAATTCCTGTCCTGTGAACCGCTGCTTTCTGATATTCCCGGAATGAACCTCAGCCAAATTGACTGGGTGATTGTGGGCGGCGAAAGCGGCAGAAACCCGCGCCCCATGAAAGAAGCATGGGTGATGGACATTAAAGACCAATGCCGGAAAAAAGACGTGCCCTTCTATTTTAAACAATGGGGCGGCACCAACAAAAAGAAAACAGGCAGACTGCTCAAAGGTAAATTGTATGAGGAGATGCCGGAAAAAGAGATTAATTTAAATTTTTGACAAAGTATG
>JBNJGX010000084.1:0-8881 GCA_051748025.1 Bacteroidota bacterium | reverse complement strand
TTTATCGAACTGTGAAGAAAACTAGGGAGAAAACTAGGGAGAAAATAATTGAATTGATAAATCAAGACAAACAGATTACTACTGAAATCCTGGCTAAAAACATTGGTATTACAATTAAAGGAGTCGAATATCATTTATCTAATCTGAAAAAAGATAAAATATTAAAACGAATTGGTCCCGATAAAGGTGGTTATTGGGTTATTGATGAAAAGAATAATAAATAAGCAAAAATTGCCAATGATTTTTATTTAATTTGTATTCGTAAACGAAAACCGGAATTATGACTAAAGAAGAAATTAAAAAAACGAGAGAAAAAACTGTTGGAGTTGACAGGTACGTTTTGTGAAGAATATCTTAATAATGACTATGCACAACTCTGTGAAAAATTGATTAAAAAAATGGGACGGAAACGAGATGTCCCTTTTCAAAAAGGAAAACTTGAAATATGGGCGGCTGCTGTCGTCCATGCATTAGGATCAATTAATTTTTTATTTGATAAGTCGTTTGAACCTTATGTAAAATTAGAACAGATAAATGCACATTTTGGGACTAAAAAAGCGACTGTAACGAATAAATCCAGACAGATTAAAGACTTGTTTGACATGCATTATTTCAGCACTGATTTTTCCACTCAAGATATGATTGAAAATAATCCATTTAATGACATGGTAATGGTTGATGGCTTTATTGTTCCACTAAATTCTCTGCCGAAGGATTTACAAGAAATGGTACGGAAGGCAAGAGCAAATGGCAAGGATATTGAATTTGAGACCAATAAAAAAGACTAACCAAAAAAATCCTCAACTTCTGCCAGGCTGATCTTATACCTTTACGGAAATACTAAAACCCCACTAATCGCTAACCTAATTCAGCGATTATCCAATAAATCGCTAATTTAAATCAGCGAATTAATAATTCAAGCCAAAAGTCCACAATGGAATGCTGTTTCCATATCCATATTCGATATCATCCTTAACAATAAAAGCCTTGTCTATTTCTTTAACCTGTTTTTGCCCTTTGTTTATTCCGCCAATTTCAAACGTATATTCATTGAGCTTAAAGTCAGCAACAGGTGATTGAAATAATTTATGTTGTAAACCCATTTGATTAAAGAAAAAAGTTTCCCGCAGGTTCCCTGTATTGGGCTTATTCTCACTTAGGGCATACATTAGGTTTGTGTTATCAAAATATACTTTTTCGATTTTCCCAAGCAATCTGAGGCCTCCGGTTTCTGTTCTGAGCTGTCGGATAAGGCCGGCTTTTTCAAAATAATGAAGAAATTCCACCACCTGATTCCGGTGAATGCCAATCATATCTGCAATTTTAGTGAAATTTGGCTTAAAAGGCACCGAACGACTGATGATGAATAAAAGTTTTTTCAATTTTTGGGTGGTAGCCACGTTCATGTTTACATGCAGGGGGATATCTGTCTCCAGGCTTAGGTTGATGACATTATTCAGCCGTTGTGTGTAACCGGGTTCTTTAAAAAACGGATAGTACCCGTTTTTGAGATATTCCTGGAAATATTGTATGGGATGTTTAATATTACCGGGCTTTGTTTTATTGGCTAATATGTCATCCAGCGACAGGGGAGTTAGTTCCAATCCTTTGCTTATGTTCAAATATTCCCTGAATGACAAGCCTTGCATATAATATGTCAGGGCACGTCTGCTGAGGTCATCACTGCCTTTGTAAATATCAAGAATGGATGAACCCGTGAATACTACCGTCAATTCAGGGATATTATCATAAATCATTTTCAGGTCTTTTGACCATTGGGCATATTTGTGTATTTCATCCAGAAACAGGTATTTTCCGCCTTTTTTACTGAAAATATCAGCAAGCTGATACAACCTGTTTTCCGAAAAATAAAAATCATCCATGCTGACGTACAATGTATCCTGTATGTTATGATATAATTTTATGTGCTGTAACAACATTGTGGTTTTTCCAACACCCCTCGGACCAACAATACCACTCAAACGGTTTTCCCAGTTTATTTCATCATGCAAATACCTGATGTTTTTGGTTTTAGTCCTTTCGAGCAAGTGCCTGAATTGTGCATATAAACGTTCCATAATGCCATTTTTTGCAAATATATAAAATTGCTGAACATAATCAGCAATTATTTGATAATTCGCTAAATAAAAACAGCAGATTAACAAAAATGGCATTCTCTCATATAACACTTTCTAAATTTCCTGTTATTTTTTTAGGAAACCTGATTTTTTTCGGATGGGGGACTAATAAATGGTTGATAGATTAAAAAAATTGTGTTTTTAGAAATCACTGGAGAAAATCCAAAGTCGCCGTCCTGAGCGGAGTCGAAAGGACAAAATCCCAAGTTCAAAACATCTCCGGCATAACGAAACTTGCCCCTGCCCGTCCCTGCCCGTCCGGCAGGCGGGCGGCAGGCGGGCGGCGTATTGAAACGAAAAACAGAGTAAAGAATGATGAAAAATATTTGAGTTTGATGAGTTTTTGTCTGAATAACCGATGGAAAAATCCTATGTGAAATTCTATGTGTCCTATCTTTCTATGTGGTTCAAATTAGGTTAGTAATCTGCTGGGACTTCTGAACCACATAGCACATAGGACATAGAAAACACATAGATTATAAATTTATTCGCTTATTGCCCGAATGCAAAAATCAAGCACATCTTTCCATACCATGCTTTTCCCTTTCTCATTCAGCACTTCGTGGCGCATGTTGGGATAAAGCATCATTTCAGGTTTTAAACCATATTTTTCAAACAAGGCTTTTACTTTTTTCACCCCTTTGCCAAAATTCCCAATGGGGTCATCCTGTCCTGAGATTAAAAATACCGTAAGGTCAGCAGGCATTTTTTTCAGGTTTTTCTTTTTGTGAATGATGTTAATCCCATACAGTAAATCCCTGTAAAAACCGCTGCTTGCAACAAATCCGCTCAATTCATCCCCTTGATATGCTTTCACAACATTTTTGTCTGTACTTAACCAGGCATTGGGCATATTTTCGGATAAAAACTTTTTGTTGTATGATTCGAAACTCATCTTATGCAAAAGGCCGGCTTTGTCCTGTGGGTCTTTAAAGAACAGGCTTAAATTGGCCATTGCAAAACCACCGGTTCTTGCCAGCATATTGAAATATCCTGTGCCTGATAAAATCCAGTGCGCGGCGAGGTCAGGGCGAATTATCATCAGGTGTCGTGCCATAAAACTGCCCATGCTGTGACCAAGGATTATCACCGGTGATTGGTAACTGGCCTGTAATTGTTCGTTAAAATGGATAAGGTCACGCACAACATTGTTCCAGCCCTGTTTTTCATCAAAAAATCCCATCTTGCCTGCTTTTTTACCCGTGATACCATGGCCGGGATGGTCGTTAGCTGCCACCACGAAACCCTGTCCACACATATATGCCGCAAATTCTTCATATCGACCGGAATGTTCGGCCATACCATGAATAATCTGTAACACTGCCTGTGGTTTTGTGTCAGGTTCCCACAAACGGTAAAAAATATGTTGTCCGGTTGTTGATGGAAATTGTCCCTGTTGTTCTTTCATCAGTTGAAATATTTATCAAAATCGCTAAGTTCAAATTCGTCCTTCAGCTGGCGCATTTCTTCGAGCAGGGCAGGCGGCACAGGCACGCCATAAGTGGTGCGTTCCAGGTAATTCAGATGTTCTTTTTCGCCGGCTGTATAAATGTGTTTTTCACCCGGCATTTTCTTAGAACTACGTATGGAACGCAATATGTCACCGGTTATACGCTTGAATGATTTGATTGTTGTAAAAGCTTCAACATTGATGGCAATAAAAAAATGTCCAAGTCTGTACGGCACTTTTTCCCCTGCTCTGAAACCTGATAAAGCATGCAGAAATTGTCCGCCTTGCAGCGCTGCTGATAGAATTTCAACAACGGTGGCATATCCGTATCCTTTATACCCACCACCTTCTTCGCCAATGCCTCCAAGTGGTGTCAGTGCTGCCTCTTTTTTTACAAGGGCATCCAGCGCAGCTTTTGGGTCGGTAAGGCTCTTCCCTTCACGGGTAATTACCCAACCTTCGGGCATTTTTTTGCCATGCTTTTCATAATATTCAAATTTGCCACGCTGCGATACAGAAGTGGCACAATCCAGGAAAAACGGAAAATCTTCATCACTGGGCATAACAAATGTCAGCGGATTGGTGCCGAGCATGTTTTCAATGCCGAATGTTGGTGCTATCGAAGGCCTGGCATTGGTTCCCGTTATGCCTATCATGTTTTCTTTCTCTGCCATGAGGCCGTAATATCCGGCTATACCGTAATGCGATGAATGGCGAACTGCCACCATACCAAGCCCGTGGTGTTTGGCTTTGTCTATTGCCATCTCCATGGCTTTTTTACTGATGACATGACCCATTCCATTATTGCCGTCCAGAACGGCCGTGGCACCAAATTCCTTTACCACATCAATTTTGGTTTTGGGATTCAGTATCCCGTCATCAATTCTGTCTAAGTAAATCGGTTTCAGCCGGTTAATCCCATGCGAATCAATACCCAGTTTATCTGCTGTTATCAATACATCTGCAACAACTGCAGCATCTGCTTCCGGCACCCCTTTTTTTATCAGGCACTTCCGCATAAAATCCTCCAGTACATCAAAAGGTATGTGTTTCATATTTACATAATTTCCGGTAAATGTACTAAAATTATCCGGTTTAACATAATGTATTTTTGATTGACTTTATGTTTAAAATTTATTTTGATAAATATTAAACTACAAAAAATCAGATTTTTTTTCATAATCCAAGCGTGAATGCAACCACATAAAAATACAGATTTCAATGAAAACAACAAATTTACACTGCCCAAATAAAACAAAGAACAATTGTTTTATTATATTTGCACCATGTTTTAATATCAATAAAACCAATAAATATTGTGTAATTCCTTGCTATGACAAAAAAAGAAAGGTATAAAAAGGTGTTTGACTGGTTTGCCCGTGAAATGCCTTTGGTTGATACAGAGCTGGCATATCATAACAAGTTTGAATTACTTGTGGCTGTGATTTTATCGGCCCAATGTACAGATAAGCGGGTAAATATTATCACACCACCCTTACTTAAAGCTTTTCCTGATGCTGAATCTATGGCTGCGGCAAAAGAAGAAGAGATCTTTGAGTATGTAAAAACATGTTCCTATCCCAACAGCAAAACATCTTACCTGAAAAACATGTCTATGAAACTTGTCAATGATTTTGACGGTGAAGTACCGGATAACCCGAAAACATTGCAAAGCCTGCCGGGAGTCGGCAGAAAAACCGCCAATGTTATCCTGTCGGTGGCATTTAAAAAACCAACCATTGCTGTAGATACACATGTTTTCAGGGTAGCAGAGCGGATTGGTCTCAGCACCAATGCAAAAACCCCCTTGCAAACGGAAAAACAACTGTTAAAATATATACCTGAAAACAGGTTGCCTGACGCCCATCACTGGCTGATATTGCATGGCCGGTATGTTTGCACGGCAAGGTCTCCCAAATGCAACAAATGTGGTCTGACAGCCTATTGTAAATATTATGCAAAACAAAATTCACCAAAATAAGTTAATTGTGTGATTAAAACCCCGGACAATGTTAATTTTGCCTGGCAAAATAAAAATGAATTATGAGAAAAAAATTGAGGAAAGCAACTGCGGCAGCAGTCAAAGACATTTACGGAGGCAAAATTGATCCTGCAGTAATACAGGTTCAACGGACTAAAAAATCCTTCGCCGGAGACTTAACAATTGTTGTGTTTCCATTGGTAAAATACAGCCGCAGAAAACCGGAAGATACCGGAAATGACCTTGGTGTTTACCTGAAGCATGTATTTCCTGAGATATCATCATATAATGTAATAAAAGGTTTTTTAAACCTGAGTTTTTCAAAAGAATTCTGGTTACAGCGCCTCAATAATGCCTTAAAGGTTATTCACCACCCGCTTATCCCTGATAAGAAACTGAAACTGATGATTGAATTTTCATCGCCGAATACCAACAAACCACTGCATTTAGGGCATATCCGCAATAACCTTATTGGAGATGCTGTGTCAAATGTTTTCAAAGCTAACGGGCATGAAGTGATACGCGTTAACCTGGTCAATGACCGTGGGATACATATATGCAAGTCCATGCAGGCATATTTGAATTTTGATCCGAATGGAAGCCCGGAGAAAGCCGGAATGAAAGGCGATAAATACGTCGGGGGGCTGTATGTAAAATTCGAAAAAGCCTACAAAACGGAAATTGAAAACCTTAAAAAAGAAGGATTGAGCGAAGATGAGGCCAAAAAGCAAGCGCCCGTAATGCAACAAGCCCGTAATTTACTGCAAAAATGGGAAGAAGGTGACCCGGATGTCATGGCATTGTGGAAAAAAATGAACAACTGGGTGTATGAAGGATTTGAGGCAACTTATCAAAGAATGGGTATTGAATTTGATAAGACATACTATGAATCCGATACTTACAAAAAAGGCAAAGATATTGTGCTCAAAGGCCTCGAAAAAGGGGTGTTTTATAAATCAGATGACCAGTCTGTCTGGGCAGACCTGTCTGATGAAAACCTGGATGACAAACTGTTAATCCGTGCCGATGGCACTTCTGTTTATATGACCCAGGATATCGGGACAGCCGTGGAAAGGTTTGATGAGAACAACCCTGATCTGCATGTTTATGTGGTGGGTAATGAGCAGAACTATCATTTTTATGTGCTGAAAATCCTGCTGAAAAAACTGGGGTATGCCTGGGCAGATAAAATACGGCACATGTCTTACGGCATGGTAGAGCTTCCCGAAGGCAAAATGAAATCACGTGAGGGCAAAGTCGTTGACGCTGATGATTTGATGGATGAAATGTATGATACAAGCAAAAAAATGTCATCAGAGCTAGGCAAACTTGATGATATGGACGAAATCCAAAAAGAACAGATCTTTACATCCATAGCCATGGGCGCCCTGAAGTATTTTATCCTGAAAGTGGATCCAAACAAAAACATGGTATTTAACCCGGCAGAATCCATTGATTTCAACGGCAATACAGGGCCTTTTATCCAATATACATATGCCAGGATACAATCGGTGATACGTAAGGCAGCAAAAATGCATATCCGTGTACCGGTTATGGTGCCTGAAGAGTCCAAAATCATTGAAAAAGAGCAGGAACTTATCAAACTGATTGATCATTACACCATGCTTTTACGGGATGCTGCCAATGAACTTGACCCCGGACTTATTGCCAATTATGCTTTCGAACTGGCCAAAGAATTTAACCAGTATTATCATGAATACTCAATCCTGAAAGCAGAAAACGGAAATATACTGCAATTTCGACTGATGCTGGCTCACCGTGTGGGTGAAACACTAAAAGTTGTCATGTCATATTTCGGCATTCAGATGCCGGAAAAGATGTGAGATGGTATATAAAAGACAGGTTAATACATAAAACCAAACAGCCACAGGGGAATAACATTGCCGGAACCAATTTCTATATCATCTCTTCCTGTTTTGTGCAATGCAGCACCCATCATCAGGAAAACCGATTTTGTCATAAATTTTACCCAAAATCAATTCCTCTTCTCTTCTCTTCTAATAAAACGATTATAAAATATTGAATGTAAAATGATGAATGTAGAATGTAGAATTTTATTTATCGTCGTTTTTTGATTTGGTTATTTGAGCTGTTTTTATTCATTCTACATTCATCATTGAAAATTTTACATTCTACATTTAATATTCAACTTTATTTCCATTTTGCAACGTTAAATTTTATTTTTAAATTTGTTCGACCTAAACGCTTATTTCTACTCCTGTTTTGTGCAATGCAGCACCCAAATCACAAAAATTAAAATTTTAACTTATTGATTATCAGCACTACTTTATTTGGGCGATAACGACGTGCACAAAACAGGTGTGGGTGAAACACTAAAAGTTGTCATGTCATATTTCGGCATTCAGATGCCGGAAAAGATGTGAGATGGTATATAAAAGACAGGTTAATACATAAAACCAAACAGCCACAGGGGAATAACATTGCCGGAACCAATTTCTATATCATCTCTTACTATCCAGGAATTTCCTAAATTTCTGATCTGTTTCTTTTTCTTGTTTTTTCCACCGATTTCAAAATGGTGTTTTTCGTTCACAATAAAATCCACATCTTTTGAAGCTATCACATGATGCAGTTGCTTTATCTGATTCATAAAAAAGGTTTCCCTGATATTTCCTTTGTCTGGCTGCTGATCTGATAAGGCATACATCATATTTGGATTGTCAATGCATTGATAAAATTTTGTGTTTTTCTGTCAACGCATTGACGGTTTGGTAAATGAAATTTTAACGGTAATCTTCATCAAAAAGGGTATTAAGAAAAAATTATGATGAAAAATTGGCAACTAATTCCCATTGAATATCAAGCCATTAGTAATTTATTTGGTGATTTTTGAAAAATTTACCGATGAATCGGATGAATTTAATTTTGTATTATTAAAAAACTATATATTTTTACCTCGTATATAGTATTTATTTTTGTTTTACTAAAATATCCTTTTTATGAAAAACATTTTATTCTCAATTTTATTTACACTTATTAGTGTTTCGGCATTCAGTCAGTATGTCGTTGTATTACACGGAGCCGATACAACAGCGGCATATACCGGCAATAGTGCCTTTCAAAGTGCGTATGATGACGCAGTTGACGGAGATACGCTCTATCTATCCGGCGGGTCTTTTTCTTTCCCTGACCTAGCTAAACAACTTTTTATTTTTGGAGCAGGTATTCATCCCGACAGTACATCAGCAACTTTTCCAACGCAGGTAATCAATAGCTTCCATTTTTACCCCGGTTCAGATAGTACCAGAATTGAAGGAGTTGAGTTTCTAG
>JBNJGX010000083.1:0-8907 GCA_051748025.1 Bacteroidota bacterium | reverse complement strand
AATGATATTTGTTAATACAGTATCATTCCAGTACAAAGTTGTGTCCACGCCTTGTGTCAGATTTTCAACCAAAACACTGTCTAAGGGGGCATACTCACATGTATGGTTGGCTGTGAATGTGAATGAGGTTTCCTGGGCATTGAGCGTAAAGACACATGCCAACAGGGATAAAGTGAGTAATGGTAATTTTTTCATAACGTATTTTTTTGTATTGCAAATATAAATCATCAATGTTTAATAATCAAAATAATTACATTTTTTATATGTGCAGAGGGTGGATTTTACCAGTCCCTGACCACAAAATGATGATGATAAATCCACCTGCATTAATCTAAACAATAAGACTTCAGAACCCTAGTTCAACTTTTGTGCGCACCTAATCCTTAATGCAACGGAGTGGTAGTCCGTACGCACGGTGGCTAGTTCCCATGTTTGTGTCGCTGTTGCCGAAGTACAGACGTCTGGCATAGACACCATCAACCGTAGAACTCCAATAGGTACCGTCTGAACCGTTACCACTGAGCGAACCATAGCTGCGTGTCCGATAACCGGCAACAGGAAGTTTAAGCGGCGAGGCATAAGCACCGGCTGCATTTCCTGAATCCCAGGAATCCATCTCGTTTTGCAGTTCTGATTCGGTTGGTAAACGATATCCACTAGGACATGGGTTGTTGGTGCCGCTTACGCCCTGCCAGAGGTCGTCGTTTTGGGGATCACGCCAATCGTGAGGAGATACATCAATTAAAATAAAATCACTATGCGATGGCTCATCTGAGGAACTGGTAGTGCTTGTTGTTCCGTTATTGGGGTTGCCACTACTGGAACTTGTCCAGGTAATGCATTCGTGCCCGTCGCTTAACCGTCCCCACTGAAATAAAGCCCCATAAGCGTGGTGATCATCGAAAGCGGTTGCCTGCTGTGAAGCCCCAAGGTTACGGTCCATCCAGGTATAACCTGTAGTGGGATTTGTAACATCAACTATCTCATCTTCGCCACACACCGAAAAAGGACAATTAATATCAAACATATAATTATCATCCGATGATGGCGTATCGATAATCTCTTCAAAATCTCCGTCAACATACCCTGTGAATTCCAATTCATCACCAATTTCATAAGGAAAATACGACCTTCCGGATTTCAGCATTGATTTCTTTCCAGGCATAATGCCATTGTATGTGAGGTTTGCGGACGGATTATCACCGGTGCCTACACGGATCATCAATATTTTTTGCACATATTTTGTTGAATTTACCGTCAATATATAATTGCTACTGTTCCCTGCATTGAAGGTAAAATTATGCATCCCCTTTTCCAGGCTGTTTTCATAAGTGGTAACACGTCTGCCTGTTACATCATAAACATTGATGGTAAAATCATCCTGTTCGGGAACAAACACATCAATTTTTGTTTTTGATGAAAATGGATTGGGGTAATTTTGTGACACGTGAAAATCATTTTCCATAGCGGCAGGCATCTCAACACCGGTCAAAACAAAAGTTAATACAGTATCATTCCAATACAAAGTTGTGTCCCCGCCTTGTGTGAGGTTTTCAACCAAAACACTGTCCAGGGGGGCATACTCACATGTGTGGTTTGCCGTAAATGTGAACGAAATTTCCTGGGCATTGAGCGTAAAGACACATGCCAACAGGGATAAAGTGAGTAATGGTAATTTTTTCATAGTGTTAGTTTTTATTGTTAATATTCCAATGTTCTACCTATTTTTTTGGTTTCTATTCCGATAAAAAAGGTTTGTGTTTATTTAAATTGCAAATATCTTTCATAAAATTTAAATATTCAAAACAAATGACATGTTTTATATGTTCAGAGGCTGATTTTATTCCCCCGTAAATAGAATAAACATATTCCTGTCCGGCATAAAATATTGTTTTTGCCAATACTAATGCCGTTTTCCGGAAACCACTTTACTGCTGTCAGGTTTATATGATAAAGAATCAGCTTTCATCGAAGAAGGCATAGTAAGGCGGTACTCAGCCATGTCAAATGCTTTGTGCCATGCCTGTGTGGTTTTTAGTATGTACTCAGCTTGTTGTCCTTTTAATTTCTGACGATAAGACAAATGGTAAGTAATAATACCTAAAGGCGGCAAGCTCACTTCAAAATAAATAACTTTATTTCCTTTTCTTAAAAAATCAAGCGTATCTTCTGCCTCAGCGTTAACAACACAAATACTGTCAACTGCTCCATATTCCCGGCCAACCGGAAAGGGATAAACAAGGCGTTTATTGACTGTATCCCTGCTAACATTACAAAAACAATAATCACCGGAAACCATAAAATATCCATGTTTATCAATGATAAACTGCAAATTTTCTTTATAGAATTGCAATCCCTGGGAAAAAGCAGGCAAACAATAAAAAACAGACAATATGATAATAAGTGCCCTTTGCCTCATTGCGCCATATTATATTAATTGTGAGACAGAAACGTATCTGATATTCGTCGTATTAAGCATATCAATACTTATTATAGCTCACAATATCATCGGGTTCTTTTCTTATTTTTTTTCTGTGCTTACCTTTGGGATAACCGATAGTGATAATCAGCATGGCCCTTTTTTTATCCGGAATATGCAGCAATTCCTTTGCTTTGTTCTCATTAAACCATCCTATCATACACGTACCAAGTCCTTCATCAGCGGCCTGCAAACAAAAATGCTCAGCAGCAATACCCACGTCCATAAGCACGAATTTTTTATCCCGCACCATTTCTCCGAGCTTGGATGTAAAATTGGGTTTCTCCAATACCAATACCACATGTACAGGTGCCTGTTTTGTGAAGTGATTGATTGGTAGCAAACGGTTGCTTGTGGTGTCTGCTATTTTATTTTTCAAATCTGCATCATCTACGACAATGAATTTCCATGGTTGTGCATTGCAGGCTGATGGAGCTAATCGTGCTGCTTCAAGGCAACGCATCAGTTTCTCCTGTTCTACAGGTTTATCTGAATATTGGCGTTGGGATTGCCTTTGTTTCACAAGGTTTAAAAAATTTCCATTGTTACTCATATTGCTTCATTTTGTGTTGCAATTTAATAAATATTTTTGAGTAAAATTTAAATTTCGCATTATGCGATTCGCATAACGTGAATCGCATTATGCGAAATATTATTCATTCTTACTACATTATCTTCACTTATAACCCCTTTAAAATTATATATTAATGTCTGAAAACCGCTTTCTTTTCCGGACATGATATTGCCAGAGTATGCTGCCATTGTAAAAACCGGCGTTGTGCAGGTTACTTTTAAAAGCCTGCATTTGCCTGCGTTTCTCCATGGTCTGTTTGTGTGTTTTCCGGACATTATTCCATGCTTTAACAACAGCGCCGGTGTCTTTAAACCGACCTGAAAACATAAAACTTACGGCAGCCAGTATATCCAGCCAGAACCGGGCAAACATTACAGACTTATACCTTTTTGGGGGCAGGTTTTTTTGCAACATCCACAGGTTGTTTCTGAAATTCAAAAAGGTTTTTCGCGGTTCATTTTTGGGTAATGTTCCCCCTCCCACGTGGTAAACTACGGATTGCGGCACACAAACAACCCGTTTTCCGCTGTTTTTAATGCGCCAGCACAGGTCAATTTCTTCCATGTGGGCAAAAAAGTCCTCATCCAGCCCATCGTGTGCATTCCACAAATCACGCCGGAAAAACAGGGCTGCACCGGCTCCCCATAACACATCGTGAATTTCATCGTATTGCCCGTGGTCTTTTTCAACATGTTCAAAAATGCGGCCCCGGCAAAACGGGTATCCGTATTTATCAATATATCCTCCGGCAGCACTGGCGTATTCAAAATATGCAGGGTTTCTCTGGTCCAGAAGCTTAGCACACACCACACCTGTGTCATCGTGTTTTTCCAGGTGATCAAGTGCAGGTTCAATCCACGGGTGTTTAATTTCCACATCAGAATTGAGTAAACATATATATTCTGCTTCAACCTGCTGAAATACCAGGTTATACCCACCGGCAAAACCATGGTTTTTATCAAATTGCAAGATTTCAACTTTGTCTTTATAATGCTTATTCAGCCACTTTACAGAATCATCATCAGAAGCGTTGTCAGCCACCACAACATCCACTCCCTGCATTGTTGAATGTTCCACCACCCCGGGTAAAAATTTTTCCAGGAAATGCTGTCCGTTCCAATTCAATATGACTACTGCGAGCTTGTTTTTCATATTTTACAAGAGGTCTGATGCAAGTTCTGCCAAAGGCGAACGTTCTCCTTTAACCAGGTTAATATGAGCAAACACATTTTGTCCCCGCATTTTTTCAGCCAGGTATGACAATCCGTTTGATTTGAGGTCAAGATACGGAGAATCAATTTGCTGAATATCACCGGTAAAGATTATTTTGGTTCCTTCACCTGCCCTGGTGATGATGGTTTTTACTTCATGGGGGGTCAGATTTTGTGCTTCATCCACAATGAAAAAAACATGTGACAAACTGCGTCCCCTGATGTAAGCAAGAGGCTCAATAACCAGCTTCTCATTTTTAAGCATATCATCAATACGCTGATAATCCTGGCTTGTGGGACTAAAATTATGTTTGATGACAGCCAGGTTATCAAACAAGGGTGCCATGTACGGGCCTATTTTTTCCTGCGCATCACCCGGCAGGTATCCCAAATCGCGATTTGACAGTGGAACAATGGGCCTGGCAAGGTATATTTGCTGATAATCCCGCCGCTGGGCCAATGCTGCTGCCAGTGAAAGCAGTGTTTTTCCGGTTCCGGCTTTTCCGGTCAGAGCCACCAGTTGTATTTCCGGCCGCATAAGTGCATCCATAGAAAAAGCCTGTTCTGCATTTCTGGGTTCTATTCCATATGCAAAACGCTTTTCCACCCGCTCAATGACTTTTTTCTCCACATCATAGTGTGCTAATGCTGACTGAGAGCCATTTTTTATGATGAAATACTGGTGAGGATGTGGCTCCTCCTCAATATTAAATTCATTGAAAGCAATGCCTTCCGGCTCTTCATATAACCGACTGATAAGAGAGGGATGTATGTCATTCCAGGTAAAAGCAGCAGACTGAATCAAATCAATATCAGACACTTTATCATTTTGATAATCTTCCGATTTTATCCCAAGGGATTTGGATTTCATCCGCAGGTTTATATCCTTGGTAACAAGTATTACCTGACAGTCTTTTTTCTTGTTTTTCAAATATTCGGCAATGGCCAGAATACGGTGATCGGGCACATGTTCAGGAAAACTGTTGATCAGGTTTGAAGAAAATGGTTTTCCCGATTCAATATACAATTTTCCGAGTCCCTCTCCCAGGGGAATACCACCGGTAGTTTCATTATCTCCACTGAGTTCATCGAGCACACGTGTAAATTCACGGGCATGAAAATTAATCAGGTCATTGCCTTTTTTGAAATGATCCAGTTCCTCAAGCACCACTATAGGTAACACAATGTCATTTTCCTGAAACTTAAAAATGGAATTAAAATCATGGAGTAAAACATTGGTATCCAACACAAAAATCTTCTTTTTCTTAGCTGCCATAGATAATAATAATTTGCAAATTCAATTCAGGCATCAAAGATAATGATAAAAAAATGCAGCATTCAGCCATATTGAAAAAGCTGACAATGATAAAACAATAAACGTAAATTCAAAAAGTTTGTTACTGTTCACCATCTGCTTAGCGTCTATAGCCTTTTAAAATTGGCTTTGATTACTTCCTGAGGTGTAATATTCAACACAGGTATTGGAGAGTTATTAAGCATTTGTCTGGCATATGACCCCATCAATAAATTAGAAAGCGACCAGGTTTGTTCTGTCATAATGGCAATAAGGTTTGCTTCGACCGTTTTTGCATATTCGATCGTTACATCGGTTATGTTATTTCCAACGATCAAACTGTTTTCATGTTTAATCTCATGTTCTTTGAAATATTTTGATACCTGGGTAGCGTACATTTTTAAATTACTGTGAATGCCTTCTGATGTTGATGAAGTGACTTTCAGAATGTGCACAGTAGAATTGAATTTCTTTGCTATGCTTGCAACCATTGGGACTTTTTCCCGGGTTTCTTTGGTAATATCAATTGGCATAACAATAATTTCCGGTGGAATAATATTTTTTGATGATCTGATTGAAAAAACCGGTCTTATTGTACTTTCTACAATGCGATAAGTATTACTGCCAACAAAAAATTCATTCCAGCCAGATTCTCCCTGAGTCGAACAAACGATCACAGAATCTTCGTAAGCTTCAACCTGTTCCGCTATCTCCTCGTATATCCGGCCATACTTTACAATATAATCAAATGTAGCCGCTTCATGTAATTCCTTTTTGTGATCTTCTATGATTCTTTTCATTTGGCCGGCTGCAATTTCTTCCTCTTGTTTTGCCAGTTTTGAATAAACTTTAACTTTTTTCTCAATAACATGAACCAATTGAATGTCAGCTTTATACTTATTAGCGTAAAGAATTGCATAACGCAATGCATTGATTGAATAATCAGAAAAATCCAGTGGGACAATAATCTTTTTCATAATATTTCTTTTTCAGGTTTCTATTCTTTAAAAATACAAAAACTTTTGTAGATTGCTAAATTAAAAAAAAAATATGCAAAACAAAAAAAAATACCGTATCATTGGTCTCATGTCAGGAACTTCACTTGATGGGTTGGATATGGTATTATGTGATTTTTCATTTAGCGGGAGCCACTGGCAATACAGCATCATATCAGCAGGAACTTTCGTTTACGATAAAAAAATATATGAAGCACTGAAAACATCCCGGTTTCTTACAAAAGAACAATTGAATCTATTACATCAGGATTATGGGAAATGGATAGCAAGAACTGTAAATGCCTTTCTTAATGATCATCATTTAAAAAGATCAGATATTGACCTTATAGCTTCACATGGTCACACGGTTTTTCATCAGCCGGATGCTAAGCTGACGTTGCAATTAGGGGATGGTAAAAATATAGCGGCAGATACCGGTATCCCCATTGTGTATGATTTCAGAACAGCAGATCTGCAGCTTGGCGGACAGGGGGCTCCTTTAGTTCCGGTGGGGGATTTGATTTTATTTCCTGATTATAACCAATGCTTGAACCTTGGGGGATTTTCAAATATAACTGATAAACAAGGAGAATATGTCAAAGCCTGGGACATTTGCCCTGTTAATACCATATCAAATGATTTGGCCGGCGTATGGGGAAAAGATTATGATGAAGACGGAAATACCGGCAGACAGGGAATGATAATATCCGGGTTATTTTTTGAATTGGAAAAACTGGAATTTTATCGGAAACCACCACCTAAATCGCTTGGCCGTGAATGGATAGAATCACACATAGAACCCATGCTCAAAGCTGCACTAAAATCCCATCAGGCAAAAGATGTGCTACGAACATGGTATGAACATGCAGCATGCAGAATAGCAGATGTACTTAACGGCAAAGTTTTGGTCACAGGCGGGGGGGCACATAATACTTTTTTGATTGAATTGCTGGAGGATAAAACAAATGCCACCATTCATATTCCTGAAAAACACATTGTGGATTATAAAGAAGCATTGATATTTGCCTTTCTCGGAGTGTTGCGATGGCGTGGTGAAAACAATATTCTGGCAAGCGTTACCGGCGCTACTCATGATCACAGTAGTGGAAAACTTATTCTCCCCTGAAAACTACAGTACATTATCCGTAATAGATAACCATTCTCTTACCGAATAAATATTTATAAGCATTGGATAATTTTTATTCTTTCAAAAAACAAGCTTAATTCATTCAACAAACCCCTGTCAATAATTCATTACCTTTGAACCATGCAACATTCCCCAAAATACGATGTGGTGATTGCCGGTGCCGGAGCTGCAGGGTTGGTGGCCGCTATACGGGCTGCCGAAAGCGGTGCTTCTGTGGTCGTGGTGGAAAAAATGCATCAGGCAGGACGCAAAATCCGGATTACAGGAAAGGGCCGCTGTAACATCACCAACAGTGAGGAGCTGGAAGATTTTATTCAAAAAGTATATCCCAACGGGAAATTTCTTTATCCTTCGTTTCACGAATTTTACACCTGGGATATCATTACCTTGTTGGATGAATGCGGCCTGGATTGCAAACTGGAGCGTGGCGGGCGTTACTATCCGGAATCGGACAATGCAGCGGATGTGGTTGATGCATTATTCAACAGAGCCAAAGCTGCCGGAGCTGAATTTTTATTTGAAACATCTGTCAAAAACATACGGCAACATGAAGACCGCTTAGAATCTGTGGAACTTTTTGGGAAAAATGTGCCGGAGCAGATTACCTGCAAAAAACTGATACTTTGCACCGGCGGAAAAACCTATCCGGCCACAGGCTCTACAGGTGATGGTTACATACTGGCAGAACAAGCCGGACATGAAATTATAACTCCCCTGCCCGCCCTGGTCGCTCTGCAGACAGACAGTCCGCATTTGCCCCTGCTGGAAGGCCTGAAACTGAAAAACGTAATGGCTGTTTTGCGGGTGGATGGGAAGCCAGTTGGTGAAGAATTTGGGGAACTGTACTTCACTAACAGAGACCTGGATGGTCCTGTTGTGTTAAGCCTGAGCCGTTTTGCTGCCATAGCATTGGACAAGGGAGAATATTGTGAGATTTCCCTGGATATGAAACCCTCATTGGACGATGATAAACTGGACCGGCGATTGCAGCGCGATATGAATGAATACGGCAAGAAAAACATCAAAAATCTGTTTAAATCATGGTTGCCATCACAAATGATACCTGTGTTTTTTGATATCCTTGATATTAGCCCGGACAAACCCGCGAACCAGGTTTCCGGCTCCGAACGGCTGGCTATCCGAAAGCTTATGAAAGATTTCCGTTTTAAAGTTAACGGAACCGGGCCATGGGAAGAAGCTGTCATAA
>JBNJGX010000082.1:5712-8957 GCA_051748025.1 Bacteroidota bacterium | reverse complement strand
GTCGGATCCTGCAAAAGCACGGTCTGTTAATAAAATGCCTTTGTCTGCACCGCGGTACATGGCTTCCCTTATGATTTCTGCAGCGCGGGGAGGTCCCATCGTTAACAGCGTAATCGTTGCATCGTATTTGTCCTTTAGTCTTAAGGCCTGTTCAAGGGCATGGAGATCTTCCGGGTTGAAAATGGCAGGCAGAGCTCCCCTGTTAACCGTACCGTCAGCTTTCATGGCATCTTGTCCGACATTTCTGGTGTCGGGAACTTGCTTGGCTAAAACTAAGATGTTCAGTTTTTTCATGCGACTACTTATTCAGATTTAAGCTGCAAAAATAAAAAAAAACCTGTACTCCATAGAGTTTACTAATTGTTATTTAAAATTTATTATTATTTTTTGCTCTATTCAAATATTTATTTAACGGACTATCAGGAATGTACGATAGCATGATTTAACGACAGGGCGATGGAACGAGATGTAAAGTGATAAACCCTTAATTCTTTATGTGTTCTTATATTACCATATCTAACCTTCCATCACGCTATCGTTCCTTTACCCTATCTCGCTTTCATACCATTGTGCTAATGCTATCGTGCAATCGTGCCATGGTTTTTTTCCAGGAATATGTCAATCAGTAATAATAAATTGAACTGCTGAATGTTAAAAATTCAAAATGAAGGCATCCTGATTTTAAATGAATTGGATTATATCGTTGACTAAAAGAAGTATCCATGCATAATAACACAAACAAAACACTCAGAAATAAATAAATAATTAATCTGCCAAAAAGATTTTACCCCCATTTCATTGTCAATTAAGGAAAAAAGCATACTTTTGCGGCTCAGTGAAATTATACATAATGTCTAACACAGTAATTTTAAAAAAGGAATTTATTAAATGACTGAAGAACAAAAACAAAACAACCAAAACGAAAATGCCAGGGAACAGGATGTTCCAAAGGCTGAAGAAAAACCGCAAAGTTCAGAAGAACAGCAGGAAAAAAAGGAACCCGAGGCCACAGAAGCCAAGGAGGAAAAAAAGCCTGAAATAAGAACTGAAGACCTTATCCAGGAAGAAAAACCAAAGGATTTTTCACCAGAACAACCCAAAGATAGTCCTACAGACTGGGCTACCCCGAGTGATGATTTCGATTGGTCAGATGTAAGTAAAACTGATGACCAGTATTCTGATGAAGAAATTAACAAATTACAAGACGTTTACGGGGATACGTTATCAACCATTTCTGAAAATGAAGTGATTGAAGGAACTGTTGTATCTGTTGGAACACGCGAAGTGGTAATCAACATTGGTTATAAATCAGAAGCGGTTGTTTCTGCCAATGAGTTTCGTTACAACCCGGATTTAAAACCCGGTGACAAAGTGGAAGTTATGGTGGAATCTTTAGAAGACCCATCAGGACAGTTAATACTCTCACACAGAAAAGCTCGTTCATTGCGGAGTTGGGAGCGGGTTAATTCTGCATATAACAATGATGAAATTATCAAAGGTTACATAAAATGCCGCACCAAAGGTGGCATGATCGTAGATGTATTTGGTATTGAAGCATTTCTGCCCGGTTCACAAATTGATGTCAAACCAATCAGGGATTATGACCAATATGTGGACACAACCATGGAATTTAAAGTGGTTAAAATTAACCAGGAATACAAAAATGTGGTTGTTTCTCATAAAGCGCTTATTGAGGCAGAACTTGAAGCTCAGAAAAAAGAGATTATTGCCAAACTTGAAAAAGGTCAAGTGCTTGAAGGGACAGTTAAAAATATCACATCCTATGGTGTGTTTGTTGATCTCGGAGGCATTGATGGCCTTATCCATATTACTGATCTTTCCTGGGGACGCGTTCAGCATCCGGAAGAAATAGTTTCGCTTGATGAAAAAATTCAGGTTGTTATCCTTGATTTTGATGATGACAAAAAACGCATTGCCCTTGGATTAAAACAGCTTACACCACACCCCTGGGATTCACTTGATCCTGACCTGAAAGTTGGCGATAAAGTAAAAGGAAAAGTGGTTGTCATGGCTGATTATGGTGCATTTGTTGAAATTGCACCTGGTGTTGAAGGCCTCATTCATGTATCTGAAATGTCATGGTCACAACACCTGCGTTCAGCTCAGGAATTTATGAAGGTTGGTGACGAAGTGGAAGCTATTATCCTTACACTTGATCGTGAAGACAGAAAAATGTCACTCGGCATTAAACAATTGTACCCCGATCCATGGGAAAATATTGAGGAAAAATACCCACCCAAATCCAAACATAAAGCAAAAGTACGGAACTTTACCAATTTCGGTGTATTTGTAGAACTCGAAGAAGGTGTTGATGGCCTGATCCATATCAGTGACCTGTCATGGACAAAGAAAATCAAACACCCGGCTGAATTTACCAACATTGGTGAAGACATTGAAGTGGTGGTTCTCGAGGTTGACAAGGAAAACCGTCGCCTTAGCCTGGGGCATAAACAACTGGAAGAAAATCCATGGGAAGTTTTTGAAACCATATTCAGTACCGGCAGTATTCACGAAGGTACCATCGTTGAAATGACCAATAAAGGAGCGGTTGTGGCATTGCCCTATGGTGTTGAAGGATTTGCTACTCCAAAACATCTTGAAAAAGAAGATGGGACACAGGCTAAAGCTGATGAGAGACTCAATTTTAAAGTGGTAGAATTTAACAAAGATGCCAAGAAAATATTTGTTTCTCACAGCCGTATTCATGAAGATGAAAAGAAAGCACAGAAAGATGCTGAACGTAAATCCAAGAAAAAAGCATCCAAAGCTACTTCCGGTAAAGCCAAAAAAATAAATGAGAAAACCGAGAAAACCACACTTGGTGATGTATCACATCTGGCTCAACTCAAAGAGCAACTTGAAGAATCTGAAAAAGAGAAAAAGGACAAAGATGTAAAAGAAGCTAAGGCTAAACTGGATGCCAAAGAGGCTGGAAAAGAGGAAAAAGCTGAAGACAAGGACAAAGAGGCTGAGGAAAAACCTAAGGGCGAAAAGAAATCCACAGCCAAAAAATCCACGACGAAAGCCAAAAAATCCGAGGACAAAGCCGAAGCAGAAAAGCCTGAGGAAAAGGCTGCAGATAAGGATAAAGAGGCTGAGGATAAGCCAAAGGCTGAAAAGAAATCCACAGCCAAAAAGTCCACTACGAAAGCCAAGAAATCTGAGGACAAAGCCGAAGCGAAAAAGTCTGAAGAAAAAGCTGAAGACAAGGACAAAGAGGCTGA
>JBNJGX010000082.1:0-5612 GCA_051748025.1 Bacteroidota bacterium | reverse complement strand
GCTGAAGACAAGGACAAAGAGGCTGAGGACAAACCAACAGCTAAAAAGAAATCCACAACGGCCAAAAAGTCCACGACGAAAGCCAAAAAATCTGAGGACAAAGCCGAAGCGGAAAAGTCTGAAGAAAAAGCTGAAGACAAGGACAAAGAGGCTGAGGACAAGCCAAAAGCTAAAAAGAAGTCCACAGCCAAAAAATCCACTACTACGAAAGCCAAAAAATCTGATGACAAAAAAGACGAATCAGATAAGGCTGAAGAAAAGGATGAAAAAGATGAATCCAAACCAAAGGCAAAAAAGAAAACCGCTAAAAAATCAACATCCAAATCAAAAACAAAAGATACGGATGATGATGAAAAATCTGAGGAAAAGTAATTGCTTTTTAATCTTGATAAAAAAAACCGCCCGGTTACACGAGGCGGTTTTTTTATGTGCGGTATCTGAATAAATAAATTTAGAAAGCCCGGGTTGTCGTAAAATGAAATTTTGTGTATGCGAGGGTATGGCCAAGGCGCCGCCCTGCGATGTATTGCGGTGTATCGAGCTTGTCGGGATAAGCTCTGCTGAGTAAAGTCAAAATTATGGAAATGCTGTCTTTTTTAAATAACGAAAATCAAATAACATGGTAACCATGGACTCCGGACTGATTCGCATTTTGAAATTTGATGCTGATTCTTATTGGTTATTTTTAATTTAAACGACGGAATTATGAATGTTTCTATCCAATGCCCCGGCCATTTTTCTTAAAGCAAAATCCCTGTCCGGCTTACTTAACTGCTTCTGAAATTGCGGGGTATTGTTAACATCAATGACATAAATTTTCCCGTTATCCCTGTCCCTTAAAACATCCATTTCACCAAATTCCAGTTTTAACAGATGGCATAGTTTGTTGATTTTATTAATTTCTTCATTTGACAGCATTTCGTTGATATTACGTACAATTGACCTTTCGGGATGTCCAAAACGGTCGTTTTCCGGTTTAAACTTTTCATACACAAACGATAAGGTTCCGAAAATTATTGGTACACGAATATCAATCACAAAATCATTATTGGTCTTATTATTTATGAGTATCTGATAGATAAATCCGTTTTCTTTCTTTTCAATCGGGCCGTCGAGTACGGTACCGTCATGGATGGCATTGATGTCGTTCTTTTTTACAATTTTTCCCTTGTATGTTAGGGGGTTTATGAATGTTGAATAATTGAATACAGATTTAAATGCCTGATCAACTGTTTTTTTACTGATATCCCTGCTGTAAAGGTTTATTACTTTTTTATGGCGTGCGATGCTTTCCAGGTATTCATATTCTTTCCTGAAAGTGAGATATTCCCAGTATATGGCAAAATCAAATTTATTTTTTGGCTTGTTGGTGACGTTGTAATTTAGCTGTCTTGCCAATAAATATATGGTTGAACGGCGGCTCGGGTAATGAGGATAAACCAGTATGGTTTTGGTTTTAAACCCATTTTTTAACCAATTGTGGCATTTTAGGAATAAATGATTGGTGTCTTTTAGAAGCATTTCAGACAATGGCATGTTCCTGTGGTACCTGTTAAAAAATCCCCTGAATTTATTATGTGACATGCCTGTTATTTTTGCTAATTCCTTTGTTCAAAACTCAAAAATAACTTTTTTTTTTTAGCATCCAACATTACTATGCAAAACCAGTAATACCTGGAACGGCTAAAAAATTTCATTCCATGTAACAGTAGTTTTGAGTTGGATTTTTTTTTGATTTTTCTCAAAAATCAGATATCACCAACTTATGTTACTGAATAATTGAAAGCTTATGGGTTTCCATGCTGTGGTCAAAAATTATTTTGATGATATAAATACCGTCATCCAGCCTGGGAAGTGAGACCAGTCCATTATCAGGCACTCTGCTGGTAAAAACTTTTTGTTTATCAGTTGCAAAAATACTAAACCTTGCCTTTTTATTGCCGGGAACAGTGATGTTCAATTGTTTTGATGCCGGGTTAGGATATATTGTGGACAATTGTTGATTTTGCGCTTCCGGTAAATCTGTCAGCTCAGAAGGTTTAACCGTGAGTTTATAAGGCGTTTGCCAGGTGCTGTCTGTTGCTGTACCCTGAATACAGACAAAGATGCTGTCAGTGTTCAAGGCGGGGAGCTCAACATGCAGGCTGTCAGCAGGGGTATGAGCAATTTGGGCTGTAATCTGATTATGGAATTTGTCATACAGTCTAATGCTGTCGATGATGGCATTGGGATTATCAAGGATAACATCCACGGCATTTTCTGCAACACAAGGGACAAGAAACATGTCCTGGTCTGCAGGGTTATAATTCTGCCCAAAAGTAATGTAGCCATTGGTGGCACTGTCACCGGGCAAAATACTGTAAGCGAGGCTAAAATCTGCCGGTTCGTCCAGGCCACGCATTACCGTGGGATAATCGCCGCCTTCACTGGTATGGAAAACATTTGTCAGGCAGGTATCGGCCAAGCCTTCCGGTACAGGCTGACTATCAACATGCAACCATTGTCTGTGGATATCCACGGCACCATCGCCTACAAGGCTTTCACTCCAGTCTGCCCAGATAGATGTAAGCCATGTATACCGGATATTTTCAGGCAAAGGCATATCAGGGTTAAAATTGTAGCTAAAATAGCCTTCATTGATACCGGTGATAGAGTCCTCTTCGCTGCCGTTGCAATTAATATCAACATTGTCAAATGTACTGTTCCCGAGAAATCCATCTTCGCTGGCAATACATTCTTCATATCCGCCAAACATATAGATCCCCCGGGGAATATTATCATCACAAAAAGTATAAGCATCATATTCCCATAGCATATCACGATTGGCTTCGGTATTACCCGAAACTGAGGGGGAGCCGGATTTTGTCGGATCGGGAGAAGTGTTTGACCCAAGGTGGGGGGTACCAAAAGTAACCACTCTGGCCACCTTGTGTCCGTCAGCCTCAAATGGCTGCTGCCAGTTGACATGAGTACCCTGCCCATCAGTACGCTGCAGGTATTCCCGGATGGCCAGACCGCCCATAGAATGTCCGACAAGTATTACTTTTTCAGCCCCGGTATAATCAAGCACTTCACTGATCATTTGCTTAAGGGCATGTCCTTGTTTAAATATGGCTGACTGGTTGCTTTGGTCAAAGTAGTCGTTGAAAGTACCGGCAGCACCACGGATGTTTTCTTCTTTAAAATTGGCAGCGAACAAAGTTTCTCCGGACCATTC
This sequence comes from Bacteroidota bacterium, assembly GCA_051748025.1. Classification (GTDB taxonomy): domain Bacteria; phylum Bacteroidota; class Bacteroidia; order Bacteroidales; family ML635J-15; genus JAQIBY01. The sequence continues at coordinate 2,395 of JBNJGX010000082.1, read as the reverse complement.
GTGAACATAGTCATCAAAGGATGAGGCATAATTTCTTCGTCCCACAAAAATGCTGTCACCATTGTACACAAAGTTTTCCCATTTAACATCTTCATTCATCAAGGCTGTTTCCGTGTTGTCGTCGGCATTCAATACGACATCAAATACATTAATGTCCCCCATGTTTTGTTCATCCCGGAGATATTCAAGCGTACCGCCAAATGTCGTTTCACTGCCAACCAGTCCGTGAACAAAAATTACAGGGTAAGCAAACCGGTTCTGTGCCTGCATTTTACCTGCTGTGATTATCTCAATAAGGAAAAATACCAACAACAAACCAAAAAATATCTTCTTTCTATTCATTTTGCATAAATTTATATAAAAGCACAACTAATTTTTTACAATTATAAAATTAAAGTCATAAAGATGCAAAAAATCAAATAAATTATGCAAAAAAATATGAAACAGATTTTTCAGTATTTCCCGGCACAAATCAAAATAAAAAAGCATAATTGAAGATAATAGCATATGGTATTTCATCCAACTGCTTACCGGTTAACGGAACGCTCAATGATTTTTTTTATTTCTTCAACCTTAGTATCCAGCATTGCTTTGTCAGAAGCTTCTGCAATCAGCCTCAGGTAAGGTTCGGTATTTGACGGCCTGATATTGAACCACCAGTCAGGATAGTTAAGCCGGTAACCATCAAAATCGAGGAATGATGCGGGCTTTTCCTGTTCCATAAAATGCTCCTTGACAGCTTCCATGGCTTCTTTTTTTTGCTGAATTTTAAAATTGATTTCGCCGGAACTGTGGTAACGTGAAATGTCAGCAATGCGTTCTGATAATGTAATGCCTTTGGCCTTAAGCTTTTTTAACACCTGTAATACAATGAGGCAGGCCAGCAAACCGGAATCAGAATAATAAAAATCTTTGAAATAATAATGTCCGGCCAGCTCACCACCATAAAGGCCGTCAATTTCTTTAAGTTTGCTGGCAGCGTATGCACGGCCAACGCGCCATGTGTGCATGTCAATTTTGTATTTGCTCAGGTATTCAGCCACCGATTTGGACGTGCGTATATCCTGAATCAGTCGTGTACCGGGTTTAAGCCTGTCTTCGAAAAACTCCCCAATGAAAGCAATCATAAGATCTGGGGAAATGAATTCTGCATTTTCATCAACAAACATCACCCTGTCAGCATCACCATCGAAAATAATACCGATATCAGCATTATTGGATTTTACCAGCTTTTTTAAATCACGCAGGTTTTCTGCTTTCAGCGGATTACCATCATGGTTCGGAAAATCACCGTCGGGCCGCTCATAAATATAAACCGGACGCTTTTTGAGCAGGGATTTGATAAATGGCCCGCCCATACCATGGCTGCCATCAATGACAATGTTCAGGTCACTGATATCAGGTTTGTATTGTTTTAGAAAATCGAGGTATGTGTCACGGTAATCCAGCGCCCTGTAAAACCCGGGATTTTCCACCGGGATGATATCCTCATTGTTTGTAATGCACTTTTCAATTTCTTTCAGGCCTGAATCGTATCCGATGGGTTTAGCATCTTTACCAGACACTTTAAACCCATTGTATTCTGCCGGGTTGTGTGATGCGGTAATCTGGACGGATGCCGGGAAACCGTATTTGGCTGTACCCCAATAAATCATGGGTGTGGTAGTAAGACCGGCATCGAAAACCTTGGCTCCGGCATCCATGATCCCCCGGGCAAGCATATCAAACAGGTCTTCTGAACTGTGACGCATGTCCCTGCCGATTAAAACCCTGTCTGCTTTAAGCACGCCGGGAAGAAAATACCCGATCTTGTATGCCAGATCTTCGTCAATGTCTTGTTGATAAATCCCTCTGATGTCGTATGCTTTGAATGCTTTCATAAAATAAATATTTTTTATTTGTCCTTATCATTATGATTCGTATGGGTTCGTGATTTTGGTATCAGTTTGGACAGGCCGTTGGTTAATTTCCGTGCCGAAACAAGCGATTTAACCCGCTCACTTCCCTTCTCTTCATCAAGGGGCCGGCCGTATATTTCATGTATGATGTGTCTGTATTTATCCATGATCACTTTGCGTTTAAGCTTCAGGGTCGGAGAAAGCTCACCGGTTTGTGGTGTCCACTCTTCGCATACCAGCCTGAACCGCTTGATCTTTTCATGATCGCCAAGTTGCTTATTTACCTCGTTTATTTCTTTTTGTATACGTTGGGTAACTGCTTTTTGTTTAATAAGCTCAGCATTGTCACGGTAATGGATCTTGTGCTTGAGGGCAAAGAAATGCAGATAATTGAAATTCGGCGATACCAGGGCTGAAGCAAATTTTTCATTTTCGCCGATAACCATTACCTGTTCAATAAGTGGTGATGCTTTGAATTTATTCTCAATTATTTGTGG
>JBNJGX010000081.1:0-9098 GCA_051748025.1 Bacteroidota bacterium | reverse complement strand
CCGTGAAAGGGCGAAAAAAGTAAGTTTACATAATAAAAAACTCCGGGATTGCAGGGTACATCTCAACACAAGTCATGAAAAACGCCTGGAAAGTTCTATTTTTATCACAGAGGGGGATTCGGCCAGCGGGTCAATTACCAAGGCACGTGATGTCAATACACAGGCCGTGTTTTCACTTAAAGGAAAACCAATGAACAGTTTTGGTAAAACAAAAGCCCTGGTGTATGAAAACGAAGAATTCAACCTTTTGCAGGCAGCATTGAATATTGAAGAAGGCATAGAAAACCTGCGGTACCGTAATGTTATCATTGCCACAGATGCCGATGTGGATGGTATGCATATACGCTTACTGTTGATCACCTTTTTCCTGCAGTTTTTCCCGGATTTAATAAAAAACGGGAACCTGTATATTCTGCAAACGCCCCTTTTCAGGATAAGGGACAAGAAAGAAACCAAATATGCTTATACAGACGAGGAAAAGGATGATGCAGTGCGGCAATTAAAAGGGAATGCCGAAGTCACTCGTTTTAAAGGCCTGGGGGAAATCTCACCGGATGAATTCAAATATTTTATTACCGATGGCCTGAAACTCGACCAGGTGAAGCTGACAAAGCAGGACCAGGTTAAACAGATGCTCAGGTTTTACATGGGCAAGAATTCCCCTGACAGGCAGGATTTTATTGTGGATAATTTGAGAAGTTACGAAGAAATTACCGATTAACATGGATCAGGAGTACAGAGATAAAAAGCACGAAGAACAACAGGTAGAAGATATGTCTATTACCCGGCTGACCGGGATGTATCAGGACTGGTTCCTGGATTATGCCTCATATGTCATTCTTGAAAGGGCAATTCCCCATGTATATGATGGTTTAAAGCCTGTTCAGCGGCGCATTCTTCATGCCATGAAAGAGCTTGATGACGGCAGGTATAACAAGGTAGCCAATATTATTGGTCATACCATGAAATATCATCCCCACGGAGATGCTTCCATCGGCAATGCGCTTGTGCAGATAGGCCAGAGAAACCTGTTGATTGATACACAGGGAAACTGGGGCAACACACTTACCGGAGACAGTGCTGCTGCACCACGCTATATTGAAGCACGCCTGTCAAAATTTGCCCTCGAAGTGGTTTTTAATCCTAAAACAACCAACTGGAAACCTTCATATGATGGCAGAAATATGCAGCCTGTAACCCTGCCTGTAAAATTTCCGCTTTTGCTGATGCAGGATGTAGAAGGCATTGCTGTCGGACTGTCATCAAAGATCCTGCCCCATAATTTCAATGAGCTAATCGATGCCTGTATTGATACACTGAAAAATAAAGATGTGGAGCTGCTGCCCGATTTTCAGACCGGTGGTTTTGCTGATTTTTCGAAATACAATGATGGCCGCAGGGGCGGCAGGGTGCGTGTCAGGGCAAAAATTGAGAAAATATCCAACAAAGAACTGAAAATTACTGAAATCCCGTATGGCGAGACAACCAGCTCTGTCATAGATTCAATCATATCAGCCAATGAGAGGGGCAAGATAAAAATTAAAAAAATTGATGACAACACCTCTGAAAAAGTTGAAATATTAATAACCACACCAAGTGGTTTTTCTGCCGACAAAACCATTGATGCACTGTATGCTTTCACCAAATGCGAAGTCAGTATATCCCCTAATGCCTGCGTGATTGATGATGACAAACCCAATTTTATGGGTGTCAGTGAAATCCTTCAGCTTTCTGTTCAGAATACTGTACAACTGCTTAAGCAGGAATTGCAGATAAAACATAATGAATTGCAGGAAGCTTTGCACATGGCAAGCCTCGAACGCTGGTTTATCGAAGAGCGTGTATATAAAGATAATGCATACGAATCAGCCAAAACAACCAAAACGGCACTGAATCACATCAAAAAACGCAGCAAGGAAATTGAAAATTCCCTTGCCAGGAAAATTACCGAAGAAGACCTCCTTAAGTTGCTTGAAATAAGAATGAAGCGTATAATCCGCTACAATGCTGATAAGGCCGAAGAAAACATCCTGAACATCAGCAAAGAGATGGATGTGGTGAAACATAACATTGAAAATATCATTGATTACACCATTAAATATTATCAGCGTATCAAAAGGAAATACGGTACCGGCCGGGAACGCAAAACAGAAATACGGAATTTTGATAACATTCAGGCACAAAAAGTGGTGGTGGCCAACCAGAAATTGTATGCCGATTACAAAGAAGGCTTTGTGGGAACATCCCTCAAAAAAGAAGACTATGTGTGCGAATGCTCGGATATTGATGAGATCATTGTGTTTATGAAGGATGGAAAATATGTGGTTACCAAAGTCACTGAAAAATCTTTCATAGGTAAAAATATCCTTCATATAGCGATCTTCAAACGCAACGATGAGCGCACCATTTACAACGTTGTGTACCGGGATGGCAAATCAGGTGTAAGTTATATTAAGCGTTTTCCTGTAACAAGCATTACAAGGGATAAGGTGTATGATCTTACACAGGGAACAAAACATTCAAAGGTTTTGTATTTTAGTGCCAACCCAAACGGAGAAGCGGAAGTGATAAAGGTATATCTTAAGCCAAAACCAAAACTCCGGAAAATCATTCTTGAATTTGATTTCCAGGATATTGATATTAAAGGAAGGCAAAGCAAAGGCAATATCCTGACAAAACATGATGTGCACAAAATTAATATTAAACAGAAAGGCGTTTCCACCCTTGGGGGCAGAAAAATATATTTTGACAGGGATGTTATGCGCCTGAATGTAGATCAGCGAGGCGAATACCTCGGCGAATTTTCGGGTGATGATAAAATCATTGTTTTCCTTGCTGATGGCAAATACCGCTTATCAGGCTTTGATCTTACCAACCATTATGAACCGAACCTGATCCGCATTGAAAAATTTGATCCCGAAAAGGTCTATACAGCAATTCATTATGACAGTGAACAAGGCTATCATTATATCAAGCGTTTCCAGCCCGAAGATGTCAGTACAGTTCAGTTGATTATCAATGAAGAAGAAGGGTCTGAACTCATTGCATTGACCGATGATACATATCCACAAGTGAAAATACAGTTTGGCGGCAAACACAAAGACAAGGATGATGAGCTGATAGATGCAGAAGCGTTCATTGCAGTAAAAAGCCATAAAGCCAGGGGTAAACGGTTGACAACCTGGGAAATAAAATCTGCAGAATTCACAGAACCTTTGGATAAAGAACCGGAAGAGGCAGAAGAGATGGATGCTACAGAAAGAAGCGATACTGAAAACAGTGAAGATAAATCTGAGGACCAAATGAAACTCGAGCTCTGATGAATATCTATCTCACAGGTTTTATGGCTGCCGGTAAAAGCACATTGGCCAAAAAGCTTGCTAAAAAACTGAATATGCCGTGTATTGACCTGGATAGTGACATTGAGCAGTTTTGCGGAAAAAGTATCTCCCGTATTTTTGCCGGTGATGGTGAAAACACTTTCCGGAAAACAGAATCCCGCCGGCTTGTATATTATTCAAAAAAACCGGAGGATTACGTTATCGCCTGTGGTGGTGGAATAATTGAGGACAAACAGAATTTATACACGATGCAGGAATATGGAGTGGTGGTTTTTGTGGATACCAGCATTGATGTCATAAAAAACCGGCTGAGTGAAGAGAAGGTTAAACGGCCGTTATTGAAACATGCCGGAGGGAAAAACCTTGACAATCTGATAGATAAACTTTACGAAAGCAGGGTGGTAAAGTACAAAAAAGCAGATGTTATTTATCAGCCCGGTTCAGAAAGTACTGATGGTTTGATTACGAAAATAGGGTTATACACGCAAGGTGAATGGTAAATATTTGTAATTTCCAACAAAATACCCCGATAGCTGTAAACAAAATCCTTTCTCAAAAACAATATCAATTGATCATGCAGTTGTTTAAAATATAACGTAAAATGACTGTTTAAAAAAAAAACATAGTAATTTTGGAACGTATTATAGTAATAATTAATTCTTAAACTAAAATTTCATTGAATTATGCGTAAACTATCAATTAAAAGGCCGGGTATTTTAATACTCTCAGCAATGCTTATGAGCATTAATTTGAGTGCACAACTCAAAATCAAGCCCAAAATTTCTAAGATCACAGATAGACACGAATTTGTGATGGTTATTAAGAAGAACACAAAATTTGAAAAACCTGAAAGGGTTGTAATGAATGATTTTTCACCCGCTGAAGAACCATTTGATCCCAACAAAATTGATGACTACCCTAAATGGGAATTTACAAATTTAGGTGTAGCAGACACTAAGAATGGTGGTGTAATAAACTATGTCGCCATAATTAATGTTGAAACAGGCAAATATTACCACAGGGACGGAAAGATGAAAAGCGAAGCAGATTTTAATAAAGATACTGAAACAAAGGATGATGGTAATTTCAAGGATTTCTGGAAAGCCATGAAATATTATTTCAAGCCTGAGGTGAAGAACAAAGAATATGTATGGTTCAGAATACCAAATAAAGATGACAAGAACCTTGTTGTAACACCACCATATTGGAAAACCAGAGAAGTTAAACTTGTATTAGCCAACTATAAACAATAGAACCATGAAAAATTCAATCAAAACAATAATGATAGTGCTTTCCTGTCTTATAATTTCAGGAAATTTAATCGCGCAGAAAATAAAGACTTATAAACTGCAAATGCCGTCAATAATTCTTAAAAACGGTGGACCGATATATGTTGATTATCTCGATAACCCGGCACCTGATGCAAATGTTGGCAAATTAAAAAGCGAATTCAGAAAAGCCATGATCAAAGGCATTAACGCTGATGGTCTGGTTGTTGAACAAGGCTTGCCAACGCTGAATCCCTGGATGACAACAAAGATTTATGAAACCACGGATAATAAAGAAGATGCCAATTATATCATAGACGGTGAATACAAATATGAGACAGATATTAACAAATCTCATAAGGCTCATATGACAAAAGATAAATATGGCAAAGGTGAGATTCCCGTACATTTTTATGAATACACTGCCAGCTCTAATGCTAAATTAGAAGGAAAGGTTTTTATTAAGGATAATAATTCAGATGAAATCGTAAAAGAATATCCTTTTTCTAAAACACAAAGTGATTCAGAAAATAAATACATGAAAAAGCCCCGTGTTAAATCTCCTGCAAATTTCTTTAGTAGTCTTAATAATGCTGTTATAGCTGATTACAGATACATGCTCAATCCAATAAAAAGAGAATATAAATACAATTTCCCGAGGATAACCCCTGATAACAGAGATCACAGAAAGAAATTCAGAAAAAGCCGCAGAAAATTGAGGAAACTTGATAATGATGACAATGTGAAAGAAATGGCTGATATCCTTTTTGAATTGCAGAAATTAGAAGACAACAATGAGGACGTAAACCTTGGGTTGGGAATGTGTTATGAGATCATCGGCAATTACACAAAAGCCAAAGAACATTATGAAAAATCGGGTGATAGTGATGCCATGGCAAGAATTAATGAACAAATACAAATCAGGGATCAATTAAAAGCATTGGGTGTGGAAATAAATGAACCCGGGCTTTAATTACCATAACACTTTATAAAAACACAGCTAAATTTAGCTGTGTTTTTTTTTATCCCCTTGTTTTAACTTCCATCACCATCTGACTTACGACAAGACAAGCAATCCAAAAATCATCATATGACTGGCCAATGATCTGAAAAAGAAATTACGAAAGAAATCACAATATTAAATGAATCAAAGAGAATCCCAACACAAAAAAATTGTTGCACACATCAATGAACACATTGGCAGAGTCGTGATCAGGGATATGGTGCTGAAGTGAAACACCTGATTATTTCTCATTGACCAAATATTTGCCAATTTTTTTTAAATAATTTTGTTTATTAAATAAACTACTTTATATTTGCAGCATAATTATAAAATAAACACTATGGAAAACACAGACATGCATCCCAAGCAAAGCCTTGAAATCATCACCCGCATGATTGAGGCACGCAAAACCAACTGGAACGACAATGGCCACATATTACGCATGTGGGGTTGGTTAATTCTCCTTGCATCAATTGCTCATTTCGTTATGGGCGAACTCGAAATGTATCATATTTTATGGCTACCCTGGCTCATTACAATTCCCGGGGCGATTTATACGGTTATTTATTTCAGTAAACTAAAAAAGAAACATGGCAAATCCGGTTTTCTGGATAAACTCTCAGGATATATCTGGTGGATATTTGCAGCTAACGCATTTGCTCTGGGCTTTGGATTTAGTATTTTCTTTGGGCACATGGGGACCGGGATCATATTGATTCTGCTGGGTTTTGCTGCAGTTATAGATGGCAAAATCATGCGCTTCCGCTCGATGGTTGTTGGTGGAATTCTTACCAATTTGCTTGGATTGTTCACACTGTTCTGGATGCTGATGGTTTATTATGATGTATTGGAAAACCAGAATTTTCTTATTCTAATGGTTGGTCTCGGCATCACATTGACTAACATCATACCCGGCTACGTTCTCAAAAAAGAATTTGACAATAAAAATCAATAAGTATGGACAATTTAGATCCTTTGCTTCACTCACAACTTCGTCTGGCAATTGTTTCTTTGCTGGTTAAACATGATGTGTTGGAATTCCGTTTTCTTAAAGAAAAAACGGAAGCAACAGCCGGCAACCTGTCTGTACAAATCCGCAAACTGGAAGATGCCGGTTACCTGGAAGTAAAAAAAACATTCAGGAACAATTACCCGTTGACAACCTGCAGCCTGACTAACGAAGGACTGAAAGCATTTGAAAAATACGTTACAACAATAAATGAGTACCTCAACCCAAACACTTAACACATTAGTAACTGTTTTTATGCATCCATTATGATTTTTTTGTGGGTTCATCCGTCACACAGACAGATATTAACCAAAATACAAAGCCATGAAAAAATTCAACATTATTATCAGCATCATGCTGCTTTTTCCCTGTATTGCAGCAGCCCAGGTATCAGATTACGCTTTGGAAGTGATGGCGGAACTTTCAGATACAGCCTATCACGGCCGCGGGTATTATGAACAGGGAGACCTGAAAGCAGCCCGTTATATCGGGGCGGAATATGAAAAGCACAGCCTGCAGCAATGGGATCACACCTGGTTTCAGCATTATTCATTTCCCGTGAATACCTTCCAGGGAGACAATGAACTTATCATTGACGGAAAAACCATGCAACCCGGCACCGATTATGTACTAAGAAGCTATTCTTCAGGCATTGAAGGGGAATATGAGATGTATGTGGTGGACACCACTAATTTTGATGAAGAAAAAGCCATTGAAAAACTGGATCAACTGTCATCACAGCAGATCCCTGTCTGCGATATAAGCTTTGCCGGAAAACACAGGGAATTTTACAAAAATCTGGTTAGCACCAAATCCAATGCCTGTATCCTGCTCTGGGATGAGCCTCTGAAATATTACAAGGCATATTCCCGCAAGGTAGTTCCACAGTGCATTATATGGCTTACCTACGACAATTTACCGGAAAACCCAAAACACATCAGCCTTGATATAGACAACCACATGATTGAGGAATATCAAACTCAAAATGTACTGGGTTACCTCGAAGGCACTAAAAACCCGGATGAATGGGTAGTATTTACGGCCCATTATGATCACCTTGGTATGTTTGGCAGAGATGTCTTTTTTCCGGGAGCCAATGACAACGCCAGCGGTGTGGCTATGCTCCTGAACCTGGCCAGGTATTACAAAGCAAATCCGCCAGAAAAATCCATGGCCTTTATATGCGTATCCGGTGAAGAATGCGGATTACGTGGATCAAAACACTATGTTAAGCATCCTGTGTTTCCGCTGGAAAACATAGATGTGGTGTTAAACTTTGATATGGTAGCTGGTGGCTGGGATTCCTTGTACGTACAACACAGTGAAGCCGCTCAACCCGATTTTGATGCATTGAGCAAAATTGCCAGGGATGAAGCCCTTTTTTCAGGCATTAAGAAAGACACACTTTCTCCGCATTCAGACCATTTCCCTTTTGCTGAAAAAGGGCTGCCGGCCATGTTTTTCAGCCTCAGCAGCAAAGAAAACCCGTATTATCACACGCCTGCCGATAACATGGAGCATGTGGCAACGGAAAAATTTATATTTCTCTTTGAGATGGTCACACAATATTTAAACTAAAAAACCTGTAATCAGTCAGAAGGTAATCACAAACTGTCCTGCCTCAATCGAATTCTTTTGAGCTCCGTTATTACCTGATGTAATCAGATTTCGTTTGGCATTGCTTTTGTTGTGTATTTGTCTGTCAGATTAATCTCAACAATAATGAAAACAATATTATTCATAGCCTTGATTTCACTGGCTGCATCGCCTGTAAAACAAAGCAAAACTGAAATTGATTACGAAGAAGTCAACATTTCGTGCATTCGAAACAATGTGAAGGAATGCGCCATCAACACAAAAGCAGAATTCCGCAAACTTTCCTCCAGTTACCCTTTACCCGACATTGATTTTAACAGACATACGCTAATTTGCATAAACTACGGTGTTGCCGGATGCACTGCTCCTGATGTGGATCTGCATGTTTACCGGATGCCTGACGGAAGCTGTCGTGTGGAAACCAAAATCACGCAGCACGGCATTTGCAAACGCCTCAATCACGGAAAAAAATGCCTTTTGATACCTAAAGTTAACAATCCTGACAAGATTGCGTTTTATAAAACGGTGGTTGTTAACCGAAAGTAAGCATTCATTTACACGCGAAAAATAAAAAGTCCAGCATATTCATCCATCAGGGGACAGCAATGCCTTATCACAAAATTACATCAAACCACAACACGAAGAGTATGATGAATGTGCCGATTGTGGCAATGCCTTATCACAAAATTACATCAAACCACAACCAGCCCCGTAAGTAGTAGTGAATTGATTTGGCAATGCCTTATCACAAAATTACATCAAACCACAACTTAATTTATATTTTATATTTTCTAATTTTGCAATGCCTTATCACAAAATTACATCAAACCACAACTACCTCCCACCGAAGTACTGAAACGATTACGCAATGCCTTATCACA
>JBNJGX010000080.1:0-9212 GCA_051748025.1 Bacteroidota bacterium | reverse complement strand
GCTTTTTCAGCACCACTGCCAAAAATTGAGATTTTATGATTATTCAGAAGCTTTTGGTATGCATCAGGTTTTAAAATTTTTGGAGAAATATCTTCCAGGATCTTTCTATCTGCTGTATAAACAGCCTGATATACTTCCATACGACGGGCATCCATCATTGGAATAAATAAATTGCTTTCATTGTCAGGAATATTCAAGTCAGCTTGCAACACTGTTTCCAGCATAATTTCAAGTGTAGGAACAGCAATAAGAAAGATATCCAAAGCATAACACATAGCTTTTGCAACAGACACACCAATACGAAGGCCTGTATAAGACCCTGGTCCCGCACTTACGGCCACGGCATCCAGGTTATGGGGTTCTGTGTTGTTTGCTTTCAGCAATTTATCAATCATAACGGTCAGGTATTGCGCATGGCTTTTGCTTTCGCTGATGTTTTCAGAATCAAGCAATTTATCAGCCTGGGATAATGCAACTGAACAGGATTTTCCAGAGGTTTCAATATGAAGGATAACAGGCATTTATGTTTATTTATCAGTGTTATACAATTCTTTTTTGGCAACTTTTTGCACACGCATGCCATCTTTAAGGATTTTTGATATAAGGCTGTATGGGGCACTTATCACCTCCTGACCTTGTTCAAGTCCTGATAATATTTGTATAAATTCTGTATCCTGAATGCCTGTGCTCACATCAATTTGAACAGCCTTACCACCATCATATACAAAAACCACTTCCTTCATGGGATAGATATTTTCTTTACCGGTTTTCTCAGAAGCACCGGGGTTTTCAATTTTGGACGAATCAGTACGCACTGTAACAGACTGTATGGGCACGGCCAAAGCATTGTGTGCGGTTTCAGTGTGAATATCAGCAGTGGCTGACATACCGGGCCTGAAAGGGCTTAATTGTCCTTCTTTCAGCATGTCCTTGTATGAAGAGGACAAGATGCGGATTTTTACTTCAAAATTGGTCACCTGATCGGCAGCATTGCCTGAAGTGATGGCAGAATTGGAAATTTCAGTAACAACACCCTGAAAGGTTTTTTGCAGGTATGCATCCACCTCAATATCGGCGGTATCGTTTAATTCTACTTTGATGATATCATTTTCGTTTACCTCAACAATCACTTCCATAAGGTTAAGATTGGCAATTCGCAGCATTTCAGTACCTGCCATCATTTCGGTACCTACGACCCGTTCACCAACTTCGATATTCAGTTTTGATATTGTCCCTGACATAGGGGCATACACACTGGTTTTTTTCAGATTTTCAGCGGCTTCTTTCACGGTAGCTTTTGAACTCAGCACTGAGAATTCTGCAGCTTTGACAGATTCTTTGGCCGCATTGACATCAGCCATTCCCATTTCATAAGAAGATTGTGCATTTTCAAATTCTGATTCTGATATGGTGCCGCTTTCATACAGTTGTTTCTGGCGCTGAAAATTCAGTTTGGTCTGGTTAAACTGTGCTTTTGTCTGCTCCAGCCTGGCGCGTGAATTGGACAAGTTGGCTTTGGCAGAATTAAGGGAAGCCTCTGCCCGTTCGAGGGTAGATTCGTAGATATCGGGCTTGATTTTAAGCAAAAAATCACCGGCTTTAACCTGTTCACCTTCTTTAACATTCAGTTCAATAATTTCACCGGAAACATCAGGGCTGATCTTCACTTCGGTTTCAGGCTGAACTTTGCCGTTGGCTGATACCGTTTCAATTATTGTGCGGTGATCTGCTTCAGTACAGGCAACTTTGTGTTCTGCTTCATGGACAAACCATCCTGCCCTGTTGCCAATAACAGCAATAATAATCAAAGCAATTGCCAGCCCGGCAATAATGCGGATCCATTTTTTTCTTTTTTGTTGTTTTATTTTATTCATGTTCTTTTTGGGTTAATGTAATGGGAATGCCCCTGTAAAAATCGAGTATTTTTTGCTTGAAAATGAATTCATATTTAGCCCTTAACAACTCTGACTCGGTATTGTTAAGTTGTGTTTTTGCCATATTGTATTCAAGGGAATTCACCATCCCGATATTGAATTTTTTTTCTGTATGTTTGAATGAATCCTGCATGGCTTCGAGGGCTTTTTGTGTGGCTATGTACTTTTTTATGGCGGCTTTGGCATCGGCATGAGCCTGTTGTATTTCTTTCAGCAGTTGTTTTCTGGCACTTTCCAGGTTATATTTGGAACCCTGGTAATTAATTTCTGCATTGGATATTGATGAATTTACCTGCCATCTGTTAAATATAGGGATGCTTAAGCTTATACTGAAAGATGTGCTGGCATTATCACGCATTTGATCTGAAAATGGTTTTGTCTTGTATGTATAATCAAAATTATATTGATATACATCAAATATTTCTCCCCCGTTTTCCTGATTAACAGCGTAACCAATTGGCATGGGGTCATCGGGAATGACGAGCGTTGCATCTTCAATTTCCTGGCGTGCATCACTAAAACCAGAACCATATGAAGCTGATAAACTCAAGCTGGGATAACGACCGCTTTTGGCAATGCTAATATCTTCACTGGCAATTTCCAGGTCTAACCGTGCAGCTTCCATTTCGGGCATATTCATTTTGGCTTCCTGATATACCTGATATGGTTCTGGTAAAATCCGGCCTTCTTCTATTGCATCAATACCTGGGGCCAGTATCCTGAAATTTTTTACTGAATCAAGTTCAAGCAATTGCTGGAGATTAAGGTAAGCCAGGTCAAGCGCATTTTCAGCATTAACAAGCTGTAACTCCTCATTGGCAAGCTGGGATTTGACTTCAAGCAAATTGCCTTGTGCCAGTGATCCGGCTTCCACAAGTTTACGCGTATTATCAACCTGTTCTTCTGTCGTTTCTACCTGAGCCCTGCTGGTTTCAACCAATTCCCGGTTATACAATACATTGAAAAAAGCATTGGCAATGGCTATTGAAATATCATTCTTTGCTTTTTTCAGGTCTTTGAGACTGGCCTCCAGGTTTAATTTTGATTTTTGTATCTCATGGTATTTCCTGAATCCATTAAACAAATCCATCCGTGAAGAGACATCTATATTCAAAGAACTCGTATTATCTTCTGAAAATTCATTTGTGTACATATCCACCGACCGTCCAAATGTGAAATTCTGATAGGCTGATGAATTAACTGATGGCAGTACACTCATTTTGGATGTAAACACCTGGTTTTTCTGGTAATCGGTATTCAACTCTTGTTGCTTTATACTGATGTTATTATCAATGGCATATTGAATACACTTTTCCAGTGACCAGGGCCCATCCTGAGCCATAGACAATCCTGCATTGAAACAAACAAAGACAATGGTTGTAATACAGATTTTTTTAATGATGTGGATATCCATTAAACTTGCTTTATTTAATTGTTGCTAAATTTACAAATTATCTGTGATTCAGGTATTTTATAATGCACTTTTTGTTTATCTCAAATAATGAACACATTACAAATATCATTCTTTGCCTTTAACAATCAAAAATATACATTTTGGTTAACATTGTTTTAACTGGAAATGTCAACCGTGTCAGGGAATACAGGGCTTTGACATTAGTGCTTCGCATTCAATAAAAAAAAGAGAAAAAGCTTGCACGAGAACGAAATAAATTTGTGGGACAAAAAATGGCCCGGAAAAGTCATTGGTTTTATTGAAAAATTTGTGTGTGAAACCCCGGTTATTATCTATGTTTGTGAATATATCAAGTATTCTTTAAAAATATTTTTTATTAATCAGATTATTTTATATTTTGTTGATGTTTTTTAAGTAACATCATTTGGGTTTATTATCATATTGAAATGCGGGTTAAATTCAACATGGGTAAAATAGTGTAAATGGTGTACCGGGATAAACATCAACCTAAAAAAACATGATATATGGACATGAGTGAAACCGATAAAAAAATACAAAAGCTGCTGGCAAAAATTGACCGTTTAGAAAAAAAACTGGCAGATACAGACAAGGAAAAAGGCAAAGTAAAAGCGTCCGATCAGCATCAAAAAAATTATGAATCAGAAGAAAAGTATCGTACGGTTTTTGAAAACACAGGTACAGCCACAACAATTCTGGAGGAAGATGGTACCATTTCACTTGCAAATACAAAATTTGAAAAGCTTTCAGGTTATTCAGCGGAGGAAATACAAAACAAAAAAACATGGATGGAATTTGTTGTAAAAGAAGACCTTGACAAAATGCTCTATCAGCATAACCTGAGACGGGAGAACAAGGAAAAAGCATTAACAGAATATGAGTTCAGATTTATTGATAAAAACAAAAATATTAAACACATACATTTGTTTATTGATGTAATCCCCGGTACCAAAAAGAGTGTGGCATCTTTGCTTGATATCACAGACAGAAAAAAAGCAGAGATTAAATTGGGTGAACAAAAGCGTCAACTTTCTACCATAATAAGCAATTTGCCAGGTTTTGTTTACAGATGCCGGTATGATAAAAACTGGACTATGTTATACATGAGCGATTGCAGCAAAAAGATCACCGGCTATCGACCAGGGGATTTTATCAACAACAAAAAGCTGGCATATAACGATATTATACATCCTGAGCACCGCAATATGGTTTTCCGGGATTGGGAAAAAGCCATTAAAGAAAACACATCGTATGAAAAACAATATCAAATCTTTACCTCAAAAAACGAAGTAAAGTGGGTATGGGAAAGGGGAAAAGCTATCTACGATCCTGATGGCAATCTGATGTTTTTGGAAGGGTATATTGAAGATATTACACAGCGCAAAAAGGCAGAAGATGACCTTTATAAACTAAAAAGGGATCTTGAAAAACAGGTTGACAGACAAACAAAAACACTTAAAGAAAGGGTTAACGAGTTGGAACGCTTTCATAAAGCAACCATTGAACGTGAATTCAGGATAAAAGAATTACGTGATGAAATCAAAAGGCTTAAAAATGAAAAAAAATAAAACCTGCCAATGAAAAATCTACTTACCATATTGATAAAATCACAAAAAACAGCCGGTTTTTTATTTTTGTTTACCGGGATGATCTGTCTTATAAATGTTTCAGTGGTTGGTGCCCCAGATACTGTTAAAGTAGGGATCTACCAAAATGAACCCAAAATTTATATGGATAAATCCGGTGAGCCTGCAGGCATTTTTGTTGATTTGCTGAATGAAATAGCAGAAAATGAAAACTGGCATCTGTTATATAAACCCTGTGAATGGGAGGAGTGCCTGAGTGCATTGCAAAACGGGGATATTGACTTAATGCCGGATGTTGCCCTTACAAGCGACAGGAATGAAAAATTTGATTTTAATAAAACATGTGTGATTGACAGTTGGTCTCAACTATACACAAAACAAGATTCTGATATTGAAAAGCTTACTGAGTTAGAAGGGAAAAGCATTGTTCTTTTACGTGGATCAGTTCAGGAAAATACGGTTAAACAAATGATGACAGGGTTTAATATTGACTTTGATCTGTTAACCGTTAAATCCTACGATGAGGGATTTGAAATGGTAAAGAATGACAGGGCTGATGCAATAATAACAAACCATTTTTTTGGTGATATGCATTATAAAAACTCAGGCTTAGAAAAAACGCCCATTGTTTTCGACCCTGTATCATTATATTTTGTAACAGATAAAGGCAAGAATCCTGACCTGCTTGAGACCATTGACAATTATCTCAAAGATTGGAAAAACAAGTCTGAATCACATTACTATGATACCCTCGGTAAATATATGGGAAAAACTGTTCCCCAGCAAAAATCCAAGTTTCCTGTGTGGATAATAGTTGCAGTTACTGGTTTGTTACTTTTTGCAAGTTGTACGATTATTTTTCTGCGGCGAATGATCAATATAAAAACCAAATATATCCGGGAAAAAAATCTCAGCCTTAAACAGGAAAGGAATACATTGAAAAGCTATGTAGAATATGCCCCTTTTGGCATTATGGTGACAGATGAAAAAGGAAAATGCCATGAAGTTAACAGCAAGGTATCGGCCATTACAGGCATCCCTGAAAACGAATTAGAAAACAAGAATATATTTGATATGCTGCCGGGCTCACATCACAATATTGCTGCTGAACATTACAGGCGAGCTGAAGCTGATGAAAAAGCATCCGGTACCTACCCGTTCATCAATAAAAATGAAGATAAACGGTATTGTACCATTGACACCGTAAAAATATCAGAACACCGGTTTTTGTCTTTTATAAATGACATTACAGAACAATACCTGGCAGAAAAGGAACGGGATAAACTCAGAGACAAGCTTGAAAAGCAAGTTGCTGAACGTACCAGCCAATTAAATGAAAAAATAAATTACCTCAATAAAAGCCAAAAAGCCATGTTATATATGGTGGAAGACCTGAACAACATGACAAAAGAATTAAAAGATGAACGCAGAAAACTTCAGTTTATCAATCAGGAGCTTGAAGCTTTTGCTTACTCTGTATCCCATGACTTGAGAGCACCCCTGCGAGCCATTAACGGATTTTCGAATTTTTTAATGGAAGATTATACGCAAAAACTGGATGATGAAGGCAAACGATATATCACAACCATAAAGAATAATGCCAGCAAGATGGATAGACTGATCTCTGATCTGCTTAATTTATCACGTGTGTCCAGGGCTGAAATCACAGCTACAGAAGTAAATATGACGGAAACTGTGAAATCCATGTTTCATGAAGTGGCTAGCGATGTTGAGAAAAAAGCATTCACGTTAAAAGTTGATAGCCTGCCAACGGTGAAATGTGATAACAGTTTAATGAAACAGGTATGGCAAAATCTCATAAGCAATGCCTTAAAATACAGCTCAAAATCATCAAAAAAAATGATTGAGGTCTGGGCTGAGGAAACAGATGATCACATTAAATTTTTTCTGAAAGATCACGGGGCTGGATTTGATGCAAACTATAAACACAAATTATTTAAAATCTTTCAGCGGTTACACGGTGAAGAAGAATTTGAAGGAACAGGAGTCGGTCTTGCCATTATACAAAGGATCATCCATCGCCATGGTGGCAATGTATGGGCTGACGGAAAAATAAACCAGGGGGCCACATTTGGTTTTTCAATGCCAAAAGGGTAGTGGCACAAAAGTAAATTTTGTAATTTTATCCTAAACTAAGTTGTATTCTATCATGCCTGCCTGATTACAAACAGGCAATAAATGCCAGGATTTCTTTATAAACACAAAAAGTCAGTGTTCTTGATGCTTTATAAATGTGGTCCACATTCAATACCCCCACGGGTAATCTGTTCGCTCAACACAATATGAGCCGGTTGGGCTGGTGCCCAGGTTAATTTCAAATTCCAGGGAAGCCTGACCATGGGCGTATGGTTCCTCAATTTTCAGATAATAATTTCCAGATTTCACCCTGTTCACTTCAATTTCCATATCGAAAAGACAATGGCAATCACAAGCGGCTTCGGTTTCAAATTCCTGCACAAGAATTGTATCCGAATTCATGCTTACTTCGCAATACAACTCCCCGGGACAACAATTGAATCCGGCATTAATATGCGACAGGGATAAACACATATCTGAATCATCATAACTGTATTCTATGCAGGACATACTGCTGGTGATTTCGCTACTGTCCCTGATATTTCCGGTAAAGTTTTTACATCCGGTCTGTTCCATAACGTTTGAGCTCAACGGGGTTTCTGTTTCCTGCTCTTCTTCATTGCAGGCAGTAAAAAGGAATAGAATCAGAACCAATATATAAAAATAACACTTCACATCTGTTTTTTCGTTTTTTGCAAGGTAATAAATTATTCAATGCACAATGATAATTTATACTAATAAATATATTATCACAGCCTTACCTAATAATACATGTTATGTATGATACGTATTATGTATTATTTTAAAATACACAATATTTGATATTTATTATAATATTATTATTTATTTCCTAAATACATAATATTGTATTTTTAAAGTATTTTTATTATTTTTGATGCAAAATAATGATTATGAGAAAAATAATAGCAGGCAGCCCTGTCACAGGGAAAAATTTTATAGGCAGAGAAAAAGAATTAGATGCCATCAGTGAATACACAAAACTTGGACAAAATATCGTTTTAATAGCTCCCCGGCGTTTTGGCAAGACTTCCATTATCCTGGAACTGCTCAACCGTAAAAAAAAGAAAGGCCTTTATGCTTCTTATGTTGATGTTTTTTCTTCTCCTGATTTGGGGATGTTATCAGAAAACATTACTAAAGCAGTACTTGAAAACAATAAACTTGGTAAAATATTCCACGACACAAAGGATAATGCTTTATCCATGTTTAAAAATGCTAACTTAAAAGCCACAATTGAAGACTTTGATTTTTTACTTGAATTTGCCGCCAAGACAAAAAACAAATCTGAACTTTTAAATTCCAGTATCAATTTTATTAATGAATTCAGCAAAAAACACAAAAAGGAAATCATATTTGCATTTGATGAATTTGGGGATATAACAAAATACGAAGGGGAAAATATTGCTAAACAATTTCGTTCTAAAATCCAGCACCATGAAAACGCGACTTATGTTTTTTCTGGCAGTTATGAATCGGTGATGAGTTCACTCTTTATCAGGAAAAGTGCTCCATTTTTCAGATTCGCAAAAGTCATTGAATTATCATATATTGACAAAAACAAATTTGCAGCTTATTACCAAAAAGTGCTTTCTGATTACAACATATCATTCAAAGACCAATATATCACTAAAATACTGGATTTTACAAGAGGACATCCTTACTATTCACAACTCGTCCTGCAGGAAATTGTAATTTACTATTATTTCAATAAAAAACTCCCGACCTATAACGAGACACTCAAATTGATTTTGGAATCGGAAAAAAACTACCTCGAAAAATCCTGGGATGAATTATCCCGTTCTCAGGAAAACACGAAAACAATACTGGCAATATCAAAAGGAGAACACAAACTTTACTCATCTTTAAAGTATGAAGGAGTCAACGTATCCAGGGCACTGAAGAACCTAAAAAACCGCGGACTTATTCTTTCAAAAAAAGACCGGTCTGTTGAGTTAAGCGACCCCTTGCTAGAACACTGGATAAAAACACAGATTCTCAATGTAAAATAAATGTTATAAGCATAACTTTATGTAATTTAGGATTTTAGAATAGGACACAATCTGTATCATACAATTCTCGTCCTATAAATACAATTGTAAGTTGCAATTATAAATTCAGAATTATTAATTTCATTGAGTGAGT
>JBNJGX010000079.1:0-9268 GCA_051748025.1 Bacteroidota bacterium | reverse complement strand
GCGCTCACAGGACCAAACGGCACAGGAAAAAGCACCCTGCTGAAAACACTGATGGGCTTGATGCCTGCATTAAGCGGTGAATTGAACATTATGGGACAAAATCCCGGCAACATATCCCCCCGGAAAAAAGCTCAGCTTGTAAGCTTTGTGGCTGCCAATGCCGGTTTGCCATCAAACCTCTATGTCCATGAACTGGTGGCGTACGGACGGTATCCATACGGTGGTTTACTCAGCCGGATAACACAGGAAGACAAAATCAAACAACAAAGGGCCATGAACCAGATGCAGGTGGATCATTTGGCCGGACGGCGAATCGGAGAAATCAGTGACGGCGAAAAACAGCGTGTGATGATTGCCCGTGCGCTGGCACAGGATACGCCCCTTGTGATCCTTGATGAACCTGCCGCCCACCTTGACATTAAAAACCGCTATGAGCTAATGAAATTATTGAGCAGACAGGCTGCCGTGTTTGGAAAATGCATCATTTTTTCCACGCACGACCTGGAAATTATGCTCAATAACTCTGACTTGATGTGGATGATTGATAACAAAAGCATTGTCAGCGGCTTGCCCGAAGACCTGGTGATACAAGGAAAAATTGATGACCTGGTGCCATCAGCACAAATTGTGTTTGATATGCAAAGTGGAAAATTTACCATGCCTGTCAAAAAATCAGCCACGGTGTGTTTACAATCCAAAAGCGATGAGACCGGTAATACTTCAGCCCGGGCTTATTCCCACTGGACAGCCCACGCCCTTGACCGTTACGGATTTTCTGTCGATTGTAACAAAACAGGGGATATAAACGTTATTGTCAACATAAAAGATAATAATGTGATTTGGGAGTGCATGGTGCAGGACAACCAAATCCGGTGTAAAAGTGTACAGGAACTGATACTGAAACTAAAAAAACACATATTATGAACAATCTGAAAAAAGTTACAGCTTACATCCTTGTCTTTATCATTATTGTCATGACCATCCTGGCCATTCTGGGCATCTGGGATGTGATAAGCCTCGAAAGCATTCTAAAACGTTCACTGTCATCGCTTTTTGTGATATTTGTGGCCTCTGTTGTTGTCCTGTTTATCTTTTCTGTGTTGATTAAGGATGACAAATACATTAAGTCCCGTATCCATCAAAATCAGGGCTCACAGGCAGAAGATACTGATAAGTAGATGATTATTTGGGCGCGCCCCTGAAATTCCTTCTATTCGCTAAGCGAATCACTCGCTTAGCGAATAGAATCAATTCAGGGTCGGTCTTCGCCTTCTATCTGCCATTTATGGCGGCTGTATTTGCAATCCCCGTCAGGAGCTTACTCCGGTCGCTCTGCCGGATGATGCAACATACAAAGCCGCCCTGTATGGCAGGATATCCGGCTCCGCCCTCGCGCAGTTGGCAAGCAGTAATATAATCCGCAAAGTAAAGTTTCTTCGGGGGAACTGTTTCAGGCAGTTATTGATATTCTGAGACAATCGTATGGAAAATATTATTATATTTGTATTATGGATAAACTTGGTAACATAGAAATTCGTGTCCGTGGAAATAAAGGAAATTTAAAACTTTCACCTGATAATTACGATGTGAAAGAAATAATTGCTATGTTGCAGAATGTCGAAGATTTATTATATCCAACAGGAAAAAAAGACAGGCCATTAATTGCTTATGATTTACAATCCGGGTCTGTTAAACACATTTTCAAGACCAGTATTCAGGCTGTTATTGGTTTTAGTGCCGTTTTAACACAAGTACAAAAATCAGGCTCTGTTGATTTTTTAGAATTGAAAACAGCCCAGGCAATTGAAAACATTCAAAACTTTTCTTATCAAAAAAACTATGATTTTGAAATTAAATCATCGGTTGATGAAAATGTAGTATTGGAAATTACCCCGGATTCACATTTTCTGCGTACTGACAATATCTGGGTTGATGCTGAATTGTATTTTTATGGTACATTAACCAACGCGGGCGGGAAAAACAAGGTCAATATACATATTGATACAGAAGAATTTGGCTTACTTACAATAGATGCAGATAAAGTTTTTTTGAAAGACCGGGATGAAAATGTACTTTATAAAAAGTTTGGAGTAAGAGCAGTGGGAAAACAAAATATTGATACAGGGGAAATTGATAAACAAACACTAAAACTTGTTGAATTGATAGATTTTACCCAAAAATATGATGACAATTATTTGAATACCCTGATAAATAAAGCCAAAGGAAACTGGGCAGGCATTGATGTCAATAAATGGTTGAATGAAATCAGAGGGGATTATGATGCATAGTGTGCTTTTAGACACAAGTTTTTTTATTCGATTGCTGAATGACGAAGATCATTTACATGTAAATGCAAAAGATTATTTTAAGTACTTTTTGGACAATGAAATTATTATGAAGGTTTCAACAATTTCAATTGCTGAATATTGTGTAAAAGGTAACATTGATGATTTGCCCCTCAAAAATATTCAAATTGTACCATTTAATCTTGATCACGCTAAAAGAGCAGGAGAATTTGCCAATGCCATTTTTATAGAAAAGAATAATGCTGATGCTATTTTGAAACCAAGGGCAATAATACCAAATGACGCTAAATTATTTGCGCAATCCGATTGTGATAAAACAATAACCCATTTTATAACATCTGATCGTCGTTCTCAAAATATACTGAAATTATTGAAAAACAAAATAAAACCAAGATTTGACATTATTGATATCAGCATATCATATGATAAAACTTTCGGTATATTGCCCTTAAGATAATTCAACGCTTTAAATGCGATGCTTTTCAATGGTTTCCTGGCTATCCCAAATAACTGAATATTGTGAAAATTGGTAATTTATGGTTTCACATCAATAACCCAATCCTTTCAGCGCCCTGATATCCATCCCTGATGGCTCCTGGAAAACCCGCAGGTTGAACTTGTGTACCACAGACATGGCATGGTCGAAAAGGCGTGCCTGTACTTGTTCATATTCAACCCAGGATTGTTTTTTACTGAAAGTATAAAGCTGCACCGGCACTCCTTTGCTTGTTGGTTCAAGGTACCTGACCATACAGATCATGGCATCATAAATGTCAACGTTAGCAATCATATATTCAAGCATGTGCCTGCGGTATATGGCTGAATTGGTGAGTGGTTCATTGTTTTTCTTCAGTGATTCTATGATGTCGCTTATACCCGGAATATTTGCCATCTGCGCCAACTCTTCATCACTGCAATAATGAATGGAGTTTATATCCAAACTGAGTGACCGCGATATGCGCCTGCCACCTGATTCCTCCATGCCGCGCCAATTGTTAAAGGCTTGTGATACCAAAGCATATGTGGGTATGTTGGCAATTGTTTTATCCCAGTTTTGTACTTTTACCGTATTAAGCGTGATTTCAATCACCGGTCCGTCAGCATTGTGTGTCGGCATAGATATCCAGTCGCCGATACGTACCATGTCATTGGCTGACAGTTGTATACCTGCAACCAGGCCCAGAATGCTGTCCCTGAAAATCAACATCAAAACTGCCGTGATGGCGCCTATACTGGCAAATATTGCCCCCACTTTGATGTTCAGCAGTATAGATAGTATGGCAACACTGAAAATGGCATAGGCAATGATTTTTACCACCTGCACATAACTTTTTATGCTTGTGCCGCGCTCTTGCCCTGTGGTCATATTGTATATTTCATTCAGCCCGTTAAGAAAAGCTGTGATCACCATAATGCTAATGACGATCATATATATCTGGGCGCCTTTTTCAATGATGGTAATAAGCACTTCAACATCCGGAAAAGCATAATCAATGGTATAATAAACCAATATGGCCGGGGCAAAATGTGCTATGCGTTTAAACAGTTTTTTCTCAAACAAAATATCATCCACTTTGGTTTTTGTTTTGCGTACCACTTTTCTCAATGACCCCAGAAGGACATGACGGGTTAGGAAATCAAGCAACCAGGCAACCAGGGTGATAAGTATAAGAATGATAAGCACCGCAATGATTTCGGCTGTTTCAAACCCGACACCCCAGTTCATCAGGATTTTTTCAATGGCTATTCCAAGGTTTTCTTTTGGCATAAGATAAAATATTTGTACATTTACTTCTGTAAAGATATACATTCAAAATATGAAAACAAAAACAGGCATTATCCTGGTGTTTTTGCTCTTTGGATTTTTTTCATTGCAGGCACAGGACATCCGTTTTGATAACTGGTTTACCGGCGAAGCACTGCGTATGGATATGTATCACGGTGGCACAGATGATACTGAATTTTTTGTTCTCAAAAGGATGATACAAGAACCACTGTATGCAGGGCCAAAAAATACCATTTCCCCTTTTTTGCATGGCAGGTACGTGATCAAAATGACATCACCCGATGGAAAAACCATTTTTGCAAAGGCTTTCAATACATTGTTTGAAGAATGGCAGGACACAGAATTGGTAAATGAAGGCAAAGAGATTTTTCAGGAAAGCCGGTTTTTACCCTTTCCCAAAGAAAAAGTGCATATTGAAATATTTCAAAGGGATACGATGCTGGACTTACAAAAATGCTGGGAGAAAGATTTCAATCCCGATAGCAACTGGTATCAGACAGATTGCCCCGATGGATACGAATACGGGTTGATTCACGGCAAAAATAACCCTCCCGGACAACTTGATATTGCCATTGTGGCCGAAGGTTATACAGAGGATGAAATGGAAAAGTTTGATAATGATGCAGAAGCCTTTGCAGCGTATTTTTTAGAAACCCCGCCTTTTGATAAGTTTAAAAACGCCATTACTTTCCGTACTGTTAAATCCGTATCACCTCAGAGCGGTTGTGATTTGCCGGGAGAAGGCATTTGGAAACAAACCGTTGCAGATGCCCAATTTTATACCTTTGGAAGTGAACGCTATCTTACCACCATGGCATATCACAAGCTGTCAGACCTGGCTGCTGCTGTTCCGCATGACCAGGTAGTGATGCTTGTTAATTCCGATAAATACGGTGGCGGCGGTGTGTTCAATCATTTTTCAGTTGTTAGTGCGGGGAATGAACTTTCTTACAGGGTGTTTATGCATGAATTTGGCCATGCGTTTGGGGGATTAGCCGATGAATATTATACGTCTTCGACAGCTTATGTGCGGCATCCTGCACTGAAATATGAACCCATTGAACCCAACGTAACCACCCTGGTGGATTTTGATGCCAAATGGCAGGATATGGTACATGATACTGTGCCTGTGCCCACCCCTGACACAGAACAGTACAAAAATGTTGCCGGTGCTTTTGAAGGAGCCCGTTATCTGCACAAAGGCATGTACCGCCCTTATCGCAATTGCCTTATGAAATCCATCGATGCGGATTTTTGCCCTGTTTGCAGGAAAATCATCTCAAAGATGGTGAGGTATTATGGCAATGTGGCGGAATAGTATAAGTTATTTGGAACCCCCGGGTAATGGGAACAGTGATGGGGGCAAAATGTATCATCTCAGTTATGTTGTTATAGTCCGCTTCTTTCTATCAATGCGGTTTCCCGGGGTTCTCTGCCCCTGAAAGCATAGTATGATGTCATCTCATCGCGGGAGCAGCCTTTTTCAAGAATTTCTGTTTTGAATTTCCGGGCGGTTGATTCGTCAAAAATTCCCGTTTCCCGGAAAGATTCAAAGGCATCTGCATCCAAAACTTCTGCCCATTTATATCCGTAATATCCCGCAGCATACCCGCCGGCAAAGATGTGTCCAAAAGAGGGGCTGGTGGCACAGCCTTCAATTGGTGGTAGTATTCTGGTATCGGCCATGGCTTTTCGTTCAAATTTTACAACATCCCCATTAAAGGCTTTTGTCAGACTGTGCCAGGCCATATCGGTTTTGGCCAGCCCAAGCTGCCGGGCTGAAAAACTACCAGCATGAAATTTGCGTTCTTCACTCAGTTTGTTGATCAGCGTATCAGGCATTTGTTCCCCGGTTTGATAATGCCTGGCAACTTCTTTGAGCCAGGATTTTTCGTAACCGAAATTTTCCATGAATTGTGAGGGTAGTTCAACAAAATCCCTGCTTACAGAAGTGCCCGAAAGGCTTTGATATTTGCATTGACTGAGCAGGGCATGTAAAGCATGCCCGAATTCATGCAGAAAAGTGGTAAATTCATTGAAATTAAGCAGTGATGGCGTTGTTTTCCCGGGTTTTGGAAAGTTAAATACTATCGAAACATGTGGCCTGATGTTGTTGCCGTTTTCCTGGTATTGTTCCTGGTATTCGGTCATCCAGGCGCCGCTTTGTTTGCCTTTGCGGGGAAAATAATCGATATACAACAACCCCAGATGGGAATTGGCATGGTCTGTGATTTCAAATGCTTTAATATCAGTATGATAGGTTTGTATTCCCGGTTTATGTACAACCTGGATCCCGAACAGGCTTCCGGCTAATTTAAATATACGCTGCTCCACCCGCTCAAGGGTAAACCAGGGACGGGTGATGTTATCATCAACTTTTAGTTGTTCCTTTTTTATCTTTTCTGAATAAAAAGACCGGTCCCAAGGCATGATCTGGTCATTAAAACCAAGGCTGCCGGCATATGATTGTAATTCAGCAAGTTCTTGTTTTGCTTTGGGGACAGATACTTGTGTAAGGCGGTCAAGAAAACTGTTTACTTTGCCGGGGGTTTTTGCCATCCGCTCTACCAGTGTATACGCTGCATAATTCCTGTATCCGAGCAACTGTGCCATTTCAATGCGTAAATTCACAATCCGCTGTATGTTTGGATGGTTGTTATATGCACTTTTTGGATTGCATTGTGTCATGCGGGCCAGATACAATTTTTTTCGCAATGACCGGTTTTCTGCATATTTCATAAATGGCAGCCACGAAGTGTGCTGAAGGGTAAAAACCCAGCCGTGTAATTTTCTGTTAGCAGCTTCTTCAGCCGCTGCTTCAATTACGCTTTCAGGAAGGCCTTTCAGGTCTTCTTTGTTTTCAATCTGCAGGTAAAAGTTGTTA
This sequence comes from Bacteroidota bacterium, assembly GCA_051748025.1. GTDB lineage: Bacteria > Bacteroidota > Bacteroidia > Bacteroidales > ML635J-15 > JAQIBY01. The sequence goes on along the minus strand of JBNJGX010000079.1, from coordinate 2,292 downwards.
ACTGATTTCAGGCAATTGTTGTCAAAGTTCAGGCTGTGTTGTGATATGTCCCGCGTTATTTTCCTTAATTTTTTCCTCTCAGGTGCTGATAAAGATGCCCCCTGTCTTGTAAATGCCCGGTATGTTTTTTTTAGAAGTTGTAAATCTTCGCCCTGAAGCTTGTGGTTTGAATTATAAACTGTTTTTATTCGTTTGAATAAAGCCTGGTTCAGCATGATGTCATTGTGAAAGTCTGACAAAAGCGGAGATATTTGTTGAGCATAATCCTGTAACTTATCATTGGATTTTGCTGAAAGCAGGTTAAAAAAACATGAGGCAATCCGCTCTAAATTATAAGTGGAGCGTTCAAGGGCAACAACTGTGTTTTGAAAATCCGGGGCATCTTCCTGAGTAGTGATGTTATCAATCTTTTTCTGTGCTTCAGTGATAGATTGTTTGATGGCTGGCAAAAAATCATCATCTTTTATCTGCCCAAAAGGAAGGCTGTTGTAATCCGTATTAAACCGGTTTGTGATAAGTGCGTTTTGCATAATGATGGTGCATCTTTATACTGCAAAGTAAAATCAAAAATAAATGGTAAACAATTTGAATTTATAAAGATGATGATTTCCATACTTTCAGACCCTGAATTGAATCAACCATGGGCTCAGGCGATTCGTTTATGATGGTAATATCTTTAGGTTGGATTTTTTGATTCAGGTTTGTGAAAAGGTCTTTCCATTTTGTTGTGGTTGTTTTTATGTGATTTTTCTCTCCTTTTTCTCCGTATTCAATGCCAGAAAAATGACAGTGCCAGTGTTTTTGTGGAAATAGCTTGTTGAGTTGTTCATAATCCACATGTTTTTCCCGCGCCAGGATATGAGCGAAATCAATGCAAAAACCACAACCCGTGTCTTTGGCCAATGCTGCAATTTCTTCAACAGATCCGAAAACATTAACTTTTCCTGTTGTTTCGGGAGCGAGAATAGGTTTTAAACCTTCTTTTTTTCTGATTTTTTCAATGTCATCTATTTGTTCCTTTATGATATCATACGTATCTTTTACTGATGAATCACCATAATACCCCGGATGGAATACCACATGTGTGGCTCCCAAATCTGCCCCGGCTCTGCAACTGTTCAATATCCTTTCTTTGCTTTTTTCCCTTTTGCTTTTTTCAGCGGAATTCAGATTTATCCAATAAGGTGCATGTATGCTTAATGCAATACCTGCAGATTCTGCTTTTTTGCCGATGTTTTTGCGGTCAGCTTCTTTTTTTATGTATATGCCGTAAGTAAATGTAATTTCACATGCTGTAAGTCCGGCATGTTGAAGTTTTTCCAAATATTTTTCTGCTTGTTTTGTTGGTCCTAATCCAGATGGTCCAAATTTTATCATAGGTTCAGCTTTGAATTTTAAACCAATAAAGTAAATTATTATTGTTTAAACAAAAATATCAATGAGAAGATAAGTGAACAATGGAAAATACAATCCCTTATTCAAACAACCCTTCATCGCGAATAAGCATAAGGATGGCAGTGTGAGGGAGGATTACATATTTTTCATCGTTGAATTCAATGTCAAAACCACTTTTTTGTAAGTATATGGCAAGGTCACCGGGCTGAGCCTGCAGGGGGACGTATTTTACGTTGTCCTGTTGTTTCCAGATTTCATCATTTTCCTGTAGTGCCGGTATTGGATATCCGGGGCCTGTTTTGATAACATAACCACTGTGTGTTGATTCTTTTTCATGCACGCCCGGTGGGAGGTATAGCCCCGATTTTGTTTGTTTTGATGTTGTTGTGGGTTTTACCAGTACTTTATCTCCTGTCAGGATAAATTTGTCAATTTCTTTGTGCGGTATGGATAATGCCATAAATTATTTTTTTTACAAAAATAGAAAATGTTGAATAGCCGGCAAGCAGGATGAATCATATCAGGAATATATTTGATTATCCGGTTTTTCGGAGATGTAATTTTTTAATGATCATACCAAAAATCACAGCATTAAAGAAAGTAAAAGCTCCGTACACTACTGCAGGCAATGCCATCTCATGGTTGCCGAGAAAAGCTTGGCTGCCGGCAATGGTAATAGCCAGGGCAGAATTTTGTATGCCAACTTCCACAGACAAAGTAATCTGTTTTTCTATGTTTAACCTATTCAACCATCCCATCAGGAAACCAGCAATCATGCCTAAGACATTCATTGTAAATACCCAGGGAGCAATTTCCAGGTATTCATTCAGTTTAGTCATTTCGCCATCGTTTTTTTCAAAGATTACGAAACTGTAAACTACGGCAAGTAACAATGTT
>JBNJGX010000078.1:0-9309 GCA_051748025.1 Bacteroidota bacterium | reverse complement strand
ATTACCCAATACAATTATGAATTAAAAAACCTGGAACACGATATTCTGAAAGAGAAACAACGTATTCTTGCAGCATTAACTGACAGCATAAGGGATTATGGGCCGGATTTGTTTGCCTCTCTTGATGTACTTAGCCGCATGGATTTTCACCGTAGCAAAGCACGCCTTGCCCTGCAACTTGAGGCCATAAAACCGGCCGTTAACACATCAGGCAGCATTAAATATCATAAAGCCCGGCATCCAATACTGGTACTAAATTACAAAAACAGAAACAAAGAAGTGGTTCCCTATGACATTGAATTCAATGACAAACAATGCATTTTTGTTATTTCAGGGCCGAATGCCGGGGGGAAAACCGTATGCTTACAGGCAACAGGCCTACTCCAGTATATGATTCAATGTGGATTACAGGTTCCGGCAGGCGGTAACACAGAGATAAAAATCATCGATGATATTTTTATTGATCTTGGTGATGACCAAAACCTCGAAAATGATCTGAGCACCTACAGTTCCCATTTGCAAAACATGAAGTATATGCTGGAACATGCCGGGGAAAACAGCATGATATTGATAGATGAATTTGGCAGCGGTACAGAACCGGAAATGGGGGCTGTCATTGCCGAAGCCATGCTTCAACGCTTTGCAGATAAGAAAACCAAAGGCATTGTTACAACACATTACGGCAACCTGAAGCATTTTGCAAGCAATTACCCTGGCCTTGAAAATGCAGCTATGCTCATTGACAATGAAACCATGACCCCGCTTTATCAACTCCAAACCGGCATACCAGGCTCTTCATACAGTCTGGATATAGCTCACAGAAGCGGTATCCCTGAAGATATCATAGCACTGGCACGTACAAAAACCGGCAAAGAAAAATTTGATTTCGACAAACACCTCAGGCAAGTCATTAAAGACAAAAAATACTGGGAAAACAAACGCAAAGAAATTGATCAAAAACAAAAACAACTGGATGCTGAAATAAACAGGCATGCTATTGCTTACCAGGGATTTGTCCGTCAGGAAAAAAAGATACTGGAACAGGCCAAAGCTGAAGCTGAAAAGATCATTCAATCGGCAAACAGGGAAATAGAAAATACCATAAGGGACATCAAGCAGGCCAATGCTGAAAAGGAAAAAACCAGGGCAGCCCGCCAGAAATTAAAGGACAAAGAAAAAAAGATATCACGTCAAAATATCACGCCCAAAAAACCGGCAGAGATCCGGAATTTAAAAAACAGTATCAAAAACCAATCAAAACAGAAACAACAATCAAAACCGGTATTTGATGACAAAGAAATACGCATTGGAAACAGGGTATATATCAAACATCTTGACCAATACGGCGAAGTTATGGATATCGGGGATAAAAATTATGTGATAAGCATCGGTAACCTGATAAGTACAATTGAAAAAGATAAGGTTAAACCGGCTGATGATACAGATAAACAGTCTTTCAAAGGAAAGGTGGATGCGGGAAGCAATTACATGGACCAGATCATGAATTTTCAGTCGCAGATAGATTTACGCGGGCAGCGAGTGGATGAAGCTATGGGTAAACTCATTTCCTTTATTGACAATGCTGAAGTTCTGGGAGTCAGGGAAGTAAAAATACTTCACGGCAAGGGTAACGGCATTCTGCGGCAGGCCATTCGTGATTATTTGTCACGCCGCCAGACAGTAGAGCATTTCGCGGATGAAGACATCCGGCTCGGCGGAGACGGGATAACGGTGGTAACATTCAGGGTTTGATATATGTATTTGTATTCTTAAAAACTGCCAAAAAAAAACGCAATCAATTCAATATAATCACCCATTCACTCACAAGACTGGTCTGAGCAATATTCAAGACAGCATCTCATCAGGTGAGAATGCCCGCCATCACTATCTGTTGTCAGTAGCAGATCTACCTTACGATCTTTTCGGTTCTTATCTATGCATACAGATTCGACTTTCAGCGGATTTTTGCTACCGGTAATTTCAACGAAACGGCAAGCACTTTGGTCATTAATCTCAGAGATTTTAACCATACCGATAAAGCTACCCAAAATCTCGCCATCATCATACGCATTCGCAGTGTTTTCGACCGATGCGGTAAAAATCAGATGTGGCGGGTCCAAACCAATTGCAGCACCTGAAAGGCCTGCTTCAATACCACGGATAGACGGTAATGCATGGCTCACATGTTCCGGCTCTTTAAAGTCTGCATCACCGGTAATGTACAGCAAAAACCAGTCATAATCAAAAATAAAAATCACATTGTTACTGCGATTCAACAAATACAAGCTGTCATTGTAATATGCCAGTCCTTCTATATTCAGCTCTGCATCTGCCATAACCTCCATTTGCTTCAGATTTTCATAAAAAGCAGACATATTAAAGCGCTCTGCATTTTGTGTTATGTTTGCATTGGTCCGGACGAAAATGTCCCTTTCCGGTGATTTTGATCCCGATCCAAATATAAACAATTCATCCCCAATACATTCCAGGGCTTCAAAGTCCGGTTTTGATGCTTTATTGATTCTTTTTCCGTCAAGCTTTTGTGTTGAATATACAGGTGTTTTGTCAATGACATGATATTCATTATCCATTTCAAATAAAAATGGAGAATTATCACCAATGACAAAAACTTTTTCATCATGTTTGGTAATACCCGAGGCCCCGGGTATCTCTTCCAACATTACAATATCCTGCACATCACAATTAAGCCCTTCCGGCTGACAGGATATGAAAAATGCCAGCAACGGTATTACTGTTATTATCCGTATCATTCACCGATGATTTTAATAAGTGCACGTTTACGCCGTTTTCCGTCAAATTCCCCGTAAAAGATCTGTTCCCAGGGGCCAAAATCCAGCTTACCGTCAGTTACGGCCACCACAACTTCTCTTCCCATTACTGTCCTTTTAAGGTGTGCATCACCATTGTCTTCGGCCGTGTTATGTCTATATCGGGAATGCGGCTTTTCGGGTGCCAGCTCTTCAAGCCAATCTTCAAAATCCTGATGTAAACCCGGCTCATCATCATTGATAAATACACTGGATGTAATGTGCATTGAATTTACCAGGCAAAGCCCTTCTTTGATACCGGATTTTTTCAGTTCTTCCTTAACAAGGTGGGTAATGTTAATGAGTTCCCTGCGATTGGGAATGTCAAACCATACTTCTTTGCGGTGTGATTTCATAATTATCGGATTTTAGAAATTAAACAAGTGTTTTCAGTATTATATCAATGCGTTCTGCCAGCATTGTATCTTTGGCTTTAAATTCATCATGGTGGCTGAGTTTGGAACGCACAGAAACATAAAACTTAATTTTGGGTTCTGTTCCACTTGGCCTGATGCTCACTTTTGTGCCATCTGACAGCAGAAATTGAAGCACATCTGATTTCGGCAGGGTAATATCATAACGTAAATCGCTGATTTTGTCCACAGCTTGCTGTTTCAAAAAATCATTGACCATCGTTACCTTTACCCCATTTATGCTGTCAGGGCTGTTATTTCTGAGTTTTTCCATCATCTCCCGGATTTCTTCTGCACCGGCCTTCCCTTCCTTTTTCACTGATATTAATTCTTCTTTATAAAGCCCGTATTTTACATAAATGTCAAGAAGAATATCAAACAAGGTTTTATTCCTGCTTTTCGCCCATGCTGCTGCTTCTGCAATCAGGGCACAAGACATTACGGCATCTTTGTCACGAACAAAGTCATCTGCCAAATACCCATAAGACTCTTCACCGCCAACAATAAACTTCTCTTTGCCCTCAAGCTCACGAATTTTAGCTGCTATAAATTTGAATCCGGTAAGGGTATCATAACTTTTTACATTAAAATTATCCGCTATTTCTGCCAACAGTTCGCTGGTAACAATGGTTTTTACCGTAAACGCGTTTTTCGGGAGTTTGCCTTTTTCTTTCAGCCGGGTAAGTATGTAATGGAATAAAATGGCAGCCGTCTGATTACCGTTAAGCAATTGATAATCGCCGTCATTTTTTCTGACAATAATGCCCACCCTGTCTGCATCAGGATCTGTGCCCATAACAAGTTCGGCATGTGTATCCCTGGCTTTTTCCATGGCCATATCAAAAGCGGAAGCATCTTCAGGATTGGGAGATTTTACTGTCGGGAAATTTCCGTCTGGTTTATCCTGCTCCGGCACATGGATGATATTGGTAAAACCATAAGCACTTAAACACCGGGGAACCAAATTAACACCGGTTCCGTGCAGAGGGGTATATACAACCGGCATATCGTGGTTCTCTTTTACAGCTTCCGGGGACAAACTGAGGCCGGCCAGTTTGTCCAGATAAAGTTTATCAATTTTTTCGCCTATTGAATGAATTAGCTTTGCATTGGCATTAAAATTCACATTATCCGGTGATTCGATGGCCTGCACTTCCTCAATAATGCCCTTATCATGTGGCGCTGTAACCTGTCCACCATCATCCCAGAACACTTTATACCCATTGTATATTTTTGGGTTATGTGAAGCCGTGATCACCACACCGCAATGACATCCCAAATGCCGGATGGCAAACGACAATTCAGGCACGGGTCGCATGGCATCAAATATGTGTACCTTAAACCCATTAGCACTCAGTATATTTGCTGTGGTTTCTGCAAATAGTGGCGAATTATTACGGCAATCATATGCTATGGCAGCCTTTGGATGCTTAAGCTTAGTTTGGGATTTTACATAATTGGCAAGCCCCTGGGTTGCCATGCCTATGGTATAAATATTCATCCTGTTTGGGCCGGTACCCATGATGCCACGCATGCCTCCCGTTCCGAATTCCAGGTCTTTGTAAAATGCCTCTTCAAGTTCTTCAGGATCATTGGTCATCATGTCCCTGATTTTGGCCTTACTATCTTTATCAATACCGGCATTAAGCCAATGATTTACTTTTTCTTTTATGCCATTACTCATCTGTTTCTTTGTCATATTTCGCTTTTATTAAAATTACACCTAACATACAATTTTGTTTCATGATAACAATATACAATAACAAAATTAAAAAAAATGCTTATTTTACATTACCGATTTTTGATTATTGAGCACCACTCAAGTCAAACCCATTTTAAAGTTGAAATTTCCGGAGGGCTGTATCTGTTGTGATCTTAATAACCGCTTTGTTATGGTTTGAAGCCTGTTTGATGATGGTTTTGTGAAGCTCAAATCAATCAGAAACCTGTAAAATCCCTGTTGACTAAGCTTATTGCGGTACTGGGTAAAACTTACTGGATGCTCCGGTATTACATAACTGATACCGTCTTTTTTCCGGTATAAAAATTGTTCCCCTGTGCGTTCGGAAAATTTATCACCAGCTTCTGCAGGCATGCGCGATATAAACAGGTGCGGATGAAAATACACGGGAATTATGCCCTGCCTGTCTTTGCCACTTACCAGGTTATTAAAATCATTTTCCAGCGGTCGTATGTAATCGTGCACACCCTGTTTCTTCAATGCCAGGATGGCAACATCGCTGAAATTATACAGGTTTTCTGTGGCGATGAGTTTTGCACCGGCCGGACAAAGTAGTTTTTGAGACATGTGATTGATGGCAAAATGCCTTATGCCGGCATCATACATTTTTTTTGCCAAACTGTGATAATACGCCAGTTGATTTTCAGGTATGAATTTTGGAAATTCAACGGCGATTTTGTTTTTAAACTTTTGTATTAGCCCGCTTTTTGGGTTAAATCCAGGCCATTCTTTGCGTGATAAATCAAGCAGGAGGATATTGATGTTTCTAAGGTCAATTTTTGGCAGCCATGATATTTGGTCAATCCGGCAGATAATTTCCGTTCCGGTTTTTTTTGGTTTTTGACTGATTTGTAAAGTCTGCTTAATGGTTTTTCGTTTCCGTTCCGGCATTTGTGATTCTACCCGGGGTAATTTTCCTTCATATCTGGAAGGAAATTTTTTGCCGGGTATATCAGAAAGATATACTTCATCGCCTGTCATAATTTTTTCAGGCGGATTATAAACCCTGTAAGTGTTGGCTTTTTTTTCCAGTTTTTTTACTTTAAAGCTGATGTGCTCGCTTATGTCCTGATTGACAATTCGGAGGCGGGAATTTTTGCCGATTTCCATATGGCTTTTGAATTCAAAAAAGTCCGGTGTGCTTGCGGTAACATTTCCGATGTATTTACCTGTTGCAGGTGCGTCTGAAATGGCATTGCTGATATTGCCTCCCATGAAATATGCGGTTTTTTCCCTGCCAAGGTCAAAATCAAGTAAGGCTTTTGCTTCAGATATTTTGTTATGGTCATCAATGGCCATGCGATAGGCTTTTCCTACCCTGTACACATATTCTGCCGGTTTCATGCGTCCTTCCACTTTCAGGGATGCAATCCCCATGGCAGCGAGCTCAGGGATATAATCTATGGCCTGGTTGTCTTTAAGTGAAAACAAAAATCCCGGTATGTTGCCATGATATATGCGCCGGCAGGCCTGTTTGCATTGTCCCCTGTTGGCACTCATGCCCCCCATGTAAGAGCTGAACAGACACATCCCGGAAAAACTGTAACACAAAGCCCCGTGCACAAACACTTCCAGGTCAGCACCGGGTTTTTTGCTGATGTGCCTTAATTCATCCATGGTAAGTTCCCGAGCCATTATCACACGATCCAGCCCGCTGTTTTTTGCATGCATTGTGCCTTCACTGTTATGATTTGCCATTTGGGTGGATGCATGGAGGTTTAGTTCCGGAAAGTGATGTTTTACAATGTACCAGGCAGCCCAGTCCTGGATAATGAGCGCATCCGGCTTAATTTGTTGCAATTGATATAATACATTTAATAAATCATCAAATTCATTGTTTTTTATAACTGTATTCAGGGTGATGTAAACGGCGGTATTGTTTGTATGCGCGTATTTTGTCAATGCTTTCAGTTGTGCAGGTGTAAAATTGGCAGCCCTTTCCCGGGCATTAAATTGTTTGGCACCCAGATAAATGGCATCGGCACCAGCCTCCAAAGCCGCATAAAATGATTCTGTGGTACCTGCCGGCAGCAGGAGTTCGGGTTTATGGGTGTTTATTTTACTCATCCGGTGCAAACTTACAAAAAATCCGGATTATGGCCGTTCGAGAACAACAAATCGATGTACACGGCGGTTACCATTGTCGTCAGTAAGTATCAGGTTATGTTTGCCGGGAGAGGGGGCAATGCTTATTTGATGCCTGTGTTGAGTGCTTGTGATGTATTTATCATCCACGTGCCAGTATATTGTAGCTTCTTTGTTCTGATGGGCAGCTTTGAAAACCACTTTTTGTTGTTCGCCGCCAAGATCTACCGGCAGGTAAATTTCTGACATATCATCGGGATAAATAATCTGCATGATATTGGTTTGTTCCCGTGTATTACAGTCAGGGTGCCATGGTGGCATGCCCATGTATCCGGGATGTGATTTCCGGTAATACCATTCCATAGCGGGTGGCAGCACAAACATCGCCTGGTGTTTTATCTGTTCCAGCGGATAGCAAGATGCTGATACCCTGTAATTTTCATCTGTATTCAGATGAATCAAGTGGTGATATGGACATGGGGCTGAATGATAAGCAGCTTTTGGTATCCATATACTGTCCACCTCTGGGCAATGTGGATTGGCAAGGTATCCGCTTTGTTTGCAAACCGGCATTTTTACCATGGCATCATATGGTTTTTTGAACCATTTATCATAGGCAGGTAGCATATCAAACAGGTCGAACAACACCGGGGCTGCGGTTTTTATTCCCAATAATCCGGGGCGGCCTTCCCCGGAAGCATTTCCGACCCATATCCCAACGGTGTATCCGGGTGTTACGCCAATGGCCCATGCATCCCTGAAGCCATAGCTGGTTCCTGTTTTCCATGCTATTGCCTGTTCGGATTTGAAATGTCGCCAGTTGCCTTTTTCATCAGGGCGCTTAACCTCTTTCATGGCTTCAAAACAATGCCATATACCGGCAGCATCAAGCCGGGCAGTGGTGTTAAGCGGCACTGCATCAATGGTTTGCTGGTCATCCATATATCGCAAAGGGTGGATGTCCTGGTTTGTATAACGGGCATTGAATTCCTGAAAATGCATTAAGCGCCGTCCCATTGAAGCATAGGCAGCACACAGCTCATCCAACCGGGTTTCTGCACCGCCGAGAATAAGCGAAAGCCCGTAATTATCAGCACTGCGGTTGATGGTTGAAATCCCTGTTTTTTCCAGGTCTTCCATGAAAATTGCAATACCGTGCTTTTTAAGTAAATGAACAGCGGGCACATTCAGTGACCGTGCTATACATTTAGAAGCCGGTACGGCACCGTTGTGTTGCAAATTAAAATTTTCCGGGGCGTATGAGCCAAAATGTACAGGATAATCCGGAATCAGGCTATTTGGCATAATTTCGCCTTTGCTGAGCATATGGGCATAAAGCAGCGGCTTTAAAATGCTGCCGGAACTGCGGTTTGCTGAGCACATGTCCACATATACAGACTTGCTGTCTTCATCAAACAATCCGGTGTTTCCAATGTATGCAACCACATTGCCTGTTTCAGTTTCGGCAATAACGGCACCTGCGTTGTTTATCCCGTTTTTTTTGAATTCAGCATAATACCTGTTAAGGATGTCATGTGCCTGTTTTTGAAAAGGTGGGCGGATGTGTGTGTGGAAAACATACCGGTCAGGGTATTTCTTTTTCAGTTTATGCAGGATATGAATATTCTGGTTCGGAAACGGTTTTAGTTTGTCCGGGATTTCTTCTTCACAGGCAAGCTGGTAAGTTTCATTGCTGAAATGATCTTTTTGATAAAGCCGTTTTAGCAGGCGGTTGCGTTTGGTTTTCAGTGCATCCCTGTTTTTGTTGATGTGGATGGATGAGGGTGTATTGGGGAGCACAGCCAGCAATGCTGCTTCTGCCCATGTGAGATTGTAGGGTGAGCGGCCGAAATATCGCCATGCAGCAGCTTTCAAACCAACAATATTTCCGCCATAAGGGGCATGTTCAGCATACATTTTTAAAATGTCATTTTTGCTGTATTTCAATTCCATTTTTTGTGCAATCAGCATTTCAAGCAATTTTACCGGTATATTTCTTTTCCCCGGCCGCCGCGACATTCTGATGACCTGCATGCTGATCGTGCTGCCACCACTTTCTATTGAGCCTGCTTTGATATTCTGTGCCATGGCCCTTATTAATGCGATGTAATCAATGCCTGCATGATACATAAACCGTTTGTCCTCAAATTCCAGGAGGCATGTTTTGTATTTGTAAGGGATGCTGTCATTTTTGTGCATTGGCAAACGCCATTGTCCGTCGTCTGCAATTGTGGGGTGACAA
>JBNJGX010000077.1:0-9362 GCA_051748025.1 Bacteroidota bacterium | reverse complement strand
TTGTTAGTGGCGTATATCAGAAAAATCAAATAAACCCCTCAGAGCCAAAATACTAAACTTTACTATATTTATTTCTGTTTATCCCCCTACATAAATTAGGGATTAATAACCAATAAACCAACAGTATTAAATATTTGCTATCTTTGTGAGATATGATCAGCATAAATCATTGATGAATATATTGATGTTAAATTACGAATTTCCTCCTTTGGGAGGGGGTGCAGGACAGGTTACCCTGAATATTTCTCAGAGGCTTGCCCTGAATGACAATATTTATGTTATTACTACAGGATTCAAGGATTTGCCGGCCGAAGAAAAACAAAAGAATTTGACAATTTACAGATTGGATTGTCGCCGAAAAGACAAAATGGGATCAAATGTTCGGGAAATGCTCTCATGGATGCAAAAAAGTTTAAAATTCTGTAATGATTTTCTCGAAAAAAATGATGTTGATCTGATTTTTGCACATTTTGCAATGCCAGGTGGTGAAGTGGCTTTTAGATTAAGTCGTAAATTTAATATCCCTTATGTTATAATGAGCCACGGTCATGACATCCCCTGGTTTTTCCCGCGTCAGATGTTTTTTTACCATTTATTCCTTTATTTCAGGTTAAAAAAGATTTGCAGAAATGCATCAGCAGTATTTTTACAAACTCCTGACATGAAAGCAAATGCAGACAGATTTACAGGTAAAAAACATAAACATAAAAATGTTATTATACCGAATGCATGTGATTCTGCCTTTTTTACACATATCAAAAACAGGCCTCACGATAAGTTAAAAATGGTTTTTACAGGAAGATTTGTAAACCAAAAACAACCACTGTCTATTATTCAGGCAATGACAATATTAAACAAAAAAGGGATAGATTTCGAAATGATCTTTATTGGTAATGGGCCATTGTTAAGCAAAATGCACAATCTGATTAATAAGAATAAACTTAACAATAAAGTACACATCAAAGGATGGATGAAATTAACAGACATTAAAAAAGAATATGAGACTGCTCATCTTTTTCTGATGCCATCAAAAGCAGAAGGAATGTCTGTAGCCATTATCGAAGCAATGGTTAGTGGCATGTATATTTTAACCTCTGAAATTGCCAATAAATATAACCTGGTAGAGCATAACCTGAACGGATTTATCATTGATGAAATAACCCCGCAAAACATTGCAGATGCCGTAATAAACTATTACAATAATTATTTTTTTAACAAGGTTGACATCCCTGATGAATCTGTTGAGAAAATTAAAAGCATTTATAACTGGGAGAGTATTGGGGATATGTATATTCATTCATTGAATAAGTTTTATTGAGACACCCAATTTATTTTGCAAAGCGCATAATTTAAGTCGCTATTTTTTGCTCATTTTCAAATAAATCATTTACCTGTTGATCAATCCTGGAACTGCTATTGTTAAGCAACTCCCTCAAAAGAATTTCACCTGGAATTTCAAGTGCTTTAATTAAAACTTGTTTATAATTATTGCGCTCCTTATTTTGGTTTATAGCATTTTCAAATTTCGTCATAACTTCTTTCTTTTCGTCTGTTGTAAATTGTTTTGCCGCTTCATTATCAAAAATATGTGTCATAATAATCTGTTCAAGTTTCTCAAGCGGGGTATTATCATAATCAAATTGATTATCGGCTTTTAATTTTTCATTTTGATACCAGCCCATCAATTGATTTATAAGGTCACCAAAAGCTTCGGCATTTCTTTTCTCAATGGGTGTACGTGACCGGAACGTTTGCTTTGCATAAAAGCTAAGAATTTTCTGTATCAAATCCGGCGAGCTATGCCATACAGAACACTTTGCAGGCTCCCAAACCCGGTTAAATGTAACGGGAACCTGTTTATCCCCAAAAAACCTTAGAAGGTCCGGAATATCCTGCCAGTTTTGTTTCATAAAGCAACTGGCAATACCGATGTAGCGATTATTGCGCTTACAGAATTCAATAAAATACAACATATTCTCATATACTGTATCAAAATCTGCATTTTTCCTTATCAGTTCATAGTTTTGTTTATTAAGTGAATCAATAGAAAGGCTAATGCTGAAATTACCACGTTTCAATAATGCTTTTATTGTTTTGTTTAAGATGGTACCATTTGATTGAACAATGATTTCACATGCCGGATTCAATTCAATTATGGCATCCCAGATTTTATAATATACCGGTATCAGGAAGGGTTCCCCACCAAGGAACTTTGCTTTGTGAAGATACGGTATGAATGTTTTAAGCTGGTCAATAAAACCATCATCATAAACCTCCTTATAATTTGGTATCCCACGTTTGGCAGAAATCACCGAGGAGTATTTCTCAGAACACATGATACATTCAAGGTTACACTTGTTTGATAATTCAAACTCCATGCTAAGCGGAAAATCAGTTTTTGGAGACAAGTCATCATAATTTCCTGCCAATACAGTGTGAAAAGCTTTTTCCACCAATTGCACCTGGCAGCAATAACAACCTGCTGTCATGTCAACGTTTTTTATTTTAGCACGTAATTCTCCAGCAGCTTCTCCCTGCCACGCCTGCATAATACTCGACTGGGGGTACCTTCCAAGAAGATGGGTAACATTATAACAACATGCCCCGATTTTCCCTTCGAGTCCGAAATACATATTGGTAAACGGCGCATGACATATGTGCTTAAATTTATGTATTTTACGGCTGCGGTTGTACCCCAGAATTGTTTTCTTTTCAAGAGAAACAGGGTCCCTGCCTGATACATAAAGGATATAACTTTTCAAATAAATAAGTTGTTTATACCCTTTGGCAATTAAATTTAATCCGGTTTTTCCGCTTAAATAACGGCTGAATTTTATAATCCTATTTCTACCCAATATACCCATATACTTTTAATCACCATATTTTTCAATAAGCGCCACCAATTCTTCATTTGATTTTGACATCAACTCTCTATATACCATTGCTACAGGCATTGTGCCGGCAAGTTTATAAAAACCCTTACGCGACATTTTTGTTAAGGCGGGTGAAGATAAAGCAGTGTCAATTTTTGCATGTATGATTTGTATCTGTTTTTGTACTTCAGCTTCTGAGCCTGCATCTTCTGCTATATATTTCTCCATTTGTTCATAGAAAGCTTTTTCAGCATCAAAATCCTCATTCTCAAACTTATTCTCTTTTTTTTGTTGAGACTCCTGCAGCCATTGATATATCTGCCTATTAACCAAATTATTAAAAATCTTTATATTATGAAAACTCTCGGGGGCAAAAATGCGCGGTTTGATTCTGATAGCAGAAAGCGAATCATATATTTCCTGAAGCTGCTCTGCAGGAAGTGCCCACAATGAATGTTCCTCGGGATACCTGATTGTATTAAACCAAAGTGGGATGTTATATTTATTGCAGAATTTTACAAAATCCCCCATTTCACGCCAATTTTGTCT
Organism: Bacteroidota bacterium; assembly: GCA_051748025.1. Classification (GTDB taxonomy): domain Bacteria; phylum Bacteroidota; class Bacteroidia; order Bacteroidales; family ML635J-15; genus JAQIBY01. The sequence continues at coordinate 5,940 of JBNJGX010000077.1, read as the reverse complement.
CATCGGATTAACCAACAGGCATAATTTGGTCTTTTTTTTACGACAATACTTAACAAAATACTGAAAATTTTCCATGGTTTTTTCAAACTCTGCATTCACCCTGATTTTTTCATAGGTATCTTTGCTAAGGGAATCTATTGAAAGATTTATATGAAAACGCCCCTTCTCTAACAAAGCTTTGATATTATCACTAAGTATAGTGCCATTCGTTGCCACCACAAGCTTTATTCCGGGATTAATCCTTACAACATTTTCAAAAACCTGAATGCAGATCTTACTTAAAAACGGTTCACCACCATTTATCCGTAATTCCTGCAAATGGGGTATGAATTCATTCAACTGTTCAACAAAGGTATCATCATAAGGGATATGAAGAGGGGGTTTTTTCTCCCTGTTTTTTCTAATTGAAGATGACAGGGTTCCATTACACATAATACATTCAAGGTTACACGTATTATCAAGTTCCAACTCCATCATTTTAGGATATTTTCCGGGTTCCCCCAAATGGTCGTAAGCTTTTGCCAGCACTGACACATAATTACCTTTATTCAAATTATCCAAACAGGTTCCACAGGTTTCTTTAAGCTTAAGGTTTTCAATATTTCTTCTGAATTCATTGAACCGTTCACCATGCCATATTTCATTTATCGATTTCTCCGGGTAACTATCAGGGTCTATAAACCCCAACCAGCATGGAGCTGCATCACCATGGACATTAAAATACATATTGGTAAATGGCGCATAACACAATAATTTTCTACATTTTTTGGGACGTGTAGAATTGTATTTTTTTATAAAACTGTATTTTTTGGATGTCATGTGCATCATTAATCCATGTAAACTGTTATCATTTTTTGAATAAACCGTAAACCTGTTTTGCGTATTTGTTGTGAAATATTTTGTAATAGAGCCAGACAATAAGCATATGCCATACCAGCTTATTTTCAAATATTACAACATGTATTATAAATAAAATAATAAACCAGGGGTTGATAACGGATAATAAACCTAAAAATCCCACCGGCAAAATATCCTCATAAAAATCATTTAAATATAGATAATAATCATTTTTAGATTTTGGACGTGTATATTTGCTTTTAATTTTAATAATATAATACAAGACAGTAACAGGCACTATCAACCAAAAATACTGAATTTGAACTGCCAGTAAAGCGACAAAGCCCATCAGTAAAACCAATTCTGTTGCAATTATATATTTGAGTCTGTTATATGCCGTCTTTGAGCCATACTTAATCACAAAGGTTGTTATACCAGACTTTTCATCATTGTTCACATCTGCAAGCTGATGAAGCATTATGTTCCGCAGGCCGCGTAAAAAATACAACATCATTAAAACAGTAAAAACAATTATCAGACTACTGTCCGGATTTAAATCATAACCAAAAATAAACAAGGCTATTAAAGCAGGTATCAGGCTGCTATAGAGAGCATCAGTTATAATACTAAAAAAAACTGAATCCTTGATTCTCAATGGCGGTAGTGAGTAAAATGTCAACAATGCCATTTGTATTAGAAATAAAGCAATGGCATACATTGACACAGGTAAAAAAAACCAGGGAACAATTGCGACACTTATACTGGCTATCACAAACAACCACAATGTTCTCTTGCTGTATTTTGCAGCGATATTGCTTTTACCTGCCAATTTATCTGATTTTTTATCTGATATATCATTGATTATAAAACCATATGATGCAGCCCCTATGACACTAATACAAAAAGGAATCAGAATAAACACAAAACCCTTTATGCCATGCTCTGCATATAATTCCATTAAGTATGCTATTCCAAGGATTGGGGGAAAAATATAACTCCACCAGTTGGATAACCTAAATATGCCTGAAACAGATTTTAACATTAAACCACCATTATAATTTGAATTTACTGCTTGTAAATTTACATTTTTTTGACAAGGATTTCAAACATATCGGCATACGAAAACATGTCACTTTCTTTCTTGAATAGTTTGATATTACTTTTTTCAGAAAATTTTGCAGAAACCACTCCCCCATCATCAGTAAAACCGGGCTTGCCCAACTTTAATATTTCAAAGTTCAAGTGTCTTAATTTACTTAATGTTTGATATAAACAAGGCAGATTATACGCAAATTTTTTATTCATACGATTGGCTACCTTGTTAACATGCTTCATCTCCGGCAAATCTTTCCTGAAATAATCCTTTATGTATAATATCCCTCCTTTTTTCAAAACCTGGGCTGCTGATTCAAGCAAGCTATTCTGATTTGTACTGTGACCATAGGCTTCAAGAAAATACACGACATCATAAGTGGATTCGTCAAAATACTGATTCATCAGGTGAAAATCTCCGGCAACAGCATTAACTTTATCATTAAGCTTATATCCATCAATTTTTTGTTTTGCAATGTCAACCTGTGTGGATGATATATTTATCGCGTCAATGTGAACATCCTTCTTCCGGGCAAAATATACTGCCGGGCCACATATCCCACAACCGGCATCCAACAATTTCATCCCGTCCTGTATGCCCATGATGTCGATATAGTAATCAAACATACCTTGCTCATCAGATGACCGGTGAGACTGAATTGCTGAATCCACGACTTCTAAATATGTATCAGTAAACTGATCATAATGCTTCTTGATGGCTTTAATATTTGTACGTTTAAACAGGTGCATACAATTAAAATATATTTCTTATTGTTTGATCAATCCCAGTTTCCTAAAAACATTATAAGTCTTTTCTATAAACAACAGCGTATTCGATTTTTTCAAAAATACATGATTATGCTTATTAAAAACATAAGTTGCAGCGGTTGTTCTCAGGCTCCTGGTATAAAACAATGATTTCAACAACTTACGCCTGAACATTTTGGCGGTATGGAGTTTTTCGAGATGATAATAAATTACATCCTCCATTTCTTTGTCATTGCCGTTTTTGAGCTTATAGGTTAAGTGACAAAAATTGTAATATATCCAATCGTGGGGATAATTGTTCTTAATTATCCTGTGCTCTTTTTCTAACCCGATTTGCAATGGTGTTTTGGCCAACGGCGTTAAAAAAGTAAAGGTAAATGTATCCAATGAACTGTTCCGGATAAAATGAGCCCTGTCATGTATATCCTGGACGGTATCCGTATCAAAGCCGCAAATAAACGCTGCTGTAACAGCTACCTTTTCTTTATGTAATCTTTTGAACGTTTCTTTATAAGCATTTTTAGCCGGATTTTCATTTATGCCTTTGTGAACAGAACGAATGGCTTTCAGGTTTTCTGTTTCAATGCCAATAAAGAATAAAACAAAACCAGCTTTGCGTGCCAATCTGATCACCTGAATGTCATCAGCGATATTAACAGACACAAAACATAAAAAATCTTTTTTAATGTTATTTGCAATGATTTGATTAAAAAGCTCTATTGCTTTTGCTTTATGGGTTTTGGTACTCCCTATCAAATTATCATCCTTGAAGATGACATAATTTTGTTTTATGTCTTTTAATTCCCGGATAACTGCACTAACAGGCTTATACCTTAGCTTATGTCCTGAATACACAGGCACGCCACAGAAGCTGCAATTAAATGGACAGCCTCTTGTAAACTCCATGGTCGCAATCGGGTAATTGTATTTCTCAAACACATCCCTTTGTGGGGCAACCGGGTTTGACAGGTCATAGAAACCGCCTTCATACATTTTTTTTAAACTTCCGGCTTCAAAATCCTGTATCAGAGATTTCCAGATGCCTTCCGCCTCACCTGCAAGCACTGCACTGCAATGTTTAATCACCTCTTCTTTAAACAAGGTTGCATGAACCCCGCCTATTACCACGGGCACATTATGCTCATGGTACAGTTTTGCGATATCATAAGCCCTGTTAATGCATGTACTGGTTGATGAAAGTCCAACCAAATCTGCCTCAGTGTATGCAAATTCATCAAAATTTTCATCAATGATTTCAACATCCCAGTTACCTGGTGTTAAAGCTGCAATAATACCCAATGATAAAGGTTGAAATGATGTTAATTTATGAAGCGGAATAAAATAATTTCCGTTATTCACAACCCTCGTATCAATTACATTTATCAGAAGGAGTTTGTATTTTGAGTTTTTCCTCATTTTTGTTTGATGATTTTTCTTACCAGCCAACATTGTTGCGTCCCAACATGGAAATTTTTAACCAGCATCAACAATGTTTTTGCTGTTACAAAACTACGGCTTCTTAAGATAGTAAAAAAGAATTTTTTGGTTATAGTTTTGCAATCGACCGATGCAAGGGAAGAACCATAGAAAGCTTCCATGATTTTTTGCCTGTCTTGTTTATAATCAGTGGTATAATTACTGGCATTGTAATAAATCCAGTCTTTCGGGAATTCGGTATGCAACAACCTGTTTTCGCGCTTAAGCCTCTCAAACAATGGCGTTTCCGCCAAAGGGGTGAGGATGGTTAATGTACTGGCATCTATACTGCTGTTAAGAATGTATTTCCCCCTTTCTTTAATTTTCTCAGGTGTATCGTTCTCAAATCCGGAAATGAAACCACCCATGATGGCCATCTTGTAAGCGTGAATTTTTTTTACAGCTTCAGTGTATTTTGAAGCCGAAGATTTATAATTCATTCTTTTATTTACATTTTTCAAATCATCCACATTTTCCGATTCGAAACCAATATACAACACCCTCACTCCTGCCTTTTTAGCAGCATTAAGAAATTCGTCATCTTCATATACATCAATTGAAGCAGCACAAATAAACCGCTTGTTTATGTTGCTTTCAGCAATTTTATAAAAAAATTGTTTTATGTTTTCGTTGCTTTTGGCATCACAATAAATGGTATCATCAACCAGGAATACATACTTCTGGGGCGTTTCTTTTAATTCTTCAATGGCATCATCAATGTTCCTTTGCCGGTAGGTGTGTTTATAAAGTACAGGAACTGCACAAAAATGACAATTATTGACACATCCCCGTGAAAATTGCACCGTTGCAATCTCATAGTTGTATTTTTCAAAAATATCCCGTCTGGGCCTGGTATAATCTGAGAGACTTATAAAATCCCCTTCATAAAAACCTTTCAAAGCATTGTTTTCAAAATCTGCTATAAGTTGCGGCCATACAGACTCAACCTCCCCTTTAACCACAACATCAAAATCACCACGGATTTCTGATGCATAAAGCCAGACGTGTTTTCCACCCACAACGGTTTTTATCCCTTTCTCCTGCAATTGATGTGAAATATCAGTGGCTCTGTTTATGCTTGTTGTATATGCAGATATGCCTACAAGGTCAGCATCAGTATCGACAAAGTCCTCAAAATTCTCATCTATCAACTCCACTTCCCACTCCTCAGGCGTGAGGGCAGCAATTATCCCCAGGGCAATGGGTTGAAATCCGGGCAATCCGTTGGTAGGGACGAAGAAATCATCGTTTGCCGAACGTTTGTCCACGGTGTTTATCAATAAGAGTTTTTTCCTTCGCATAATTATCAGGGCCATTCAGAACAACGAAATTACCAAAAAATTATGTATTTTTGTTCATAGTTGATGCTATTTTCACAAAACAACTCAACAAAACGAGGCTTCCTGTTCTCTTTGTTTTATTGGCATACAATAAATATGGTATTGAATTGAATAAACATATGATACAAAAAAAAGATTCGAAAAAAACTGTCTATATATCAACCCCCTTTTGCCATTGTGCACTACGTAAAATGGAAGCCACCAAGCTTAAACGCTATTTTACACTTAATAATTATGAAGTGGTCAGCACGCTGGAAGAAGCAGATTATCATATATGCATCACCTGTGCCGTAACCAAAGTTAACGTCAACAATTATTTAGATTTCATCAAAGATGCCCAACAATCACCCGCAGAATTAATTGTTATGGGATGTTTGCCCGGTACCAATCCGAATGATTTAGACACCGTTTTTAAAGGGAAAAAGGT
>JBNJGX010000076.1:0-9411 GCA_051748025.1 Bacteroidota bacterium | reverse complement strand
GATCAAATGTGCCGGCCGAAGCGTCTGTTATTCCTTCTCCGCTCCATGTGCCCCCGGGTGTGGCTGCTGTCAGGTTTACAGGGTCATCATCTGTACAGAAAGGACCGGCCGGATCGATACTTGCATCCGCTGAATCATATACATTTATTTCAATGACATCAGTACCGGTACATCCTGAATTTGTAACTTCGTAGGTGACGGCATTGGTGCCGATATTGGCCTGCATAGGATCAAATGTACCGTCTGCAGCATCTGTAATGCCATCTCCACTCCAAACGCCGCCTGAGATATCTGCAGATAAATCCACAGGATCATCATCTGAACAGAAATCACCCGGATCGGAAATTGTGGGAGATGGTGTTTCTATGACAAGGATATCAATACTATCAGAGTCAGTGCAATTACCGGTACCGGCTGTGTAGGTAATGGTATTGTTTCCGATGCTTGCCTGGGATGGGTCAAACGTGCCGGCAGAAGCGTTTGTTATGCCATCTCCGCTCCATGTGCCTCCGGGTGTGGCCGCTGTCAGGTCAACAGGGGTATCATCCGAGCATAAATCGCCGGGCGGTGTGATGGTCGGATCAGGAATTTCATAAACATCAACGTCAACATCATCTTCATTGGTACAACCGTTGGCATCGGTTACGGTTACAGTGTAAGTACCATCTGCGGAAATGGCGGCAGCGGTAATATCGGGATTATTTTCTATTGAAAAATATCCGTCAGGGCCGCTCCATTCCCATAATTCGGCATCTCCACCGGATTCTGTAAGAGAAAGGTCTTCTCCTTCGCAGATTGGTGAATTGCTGCCCGCAATGGCATCCGGTGCAGGATATACAGTCAGGGTAAATGTTTCTTCTGCTGCAACACAAGGGGGTCCATCAGGGTTATCTGTTGTAACGGTAATATTAACGGCATTACCGGCATCACCGGCTGCAGGTGTATAAGTAAATTCAAAAGGAGAGTTTGTGATTGTATCTTGATCAAAATTTCCTGCACCATCATGAGACAGTGTAACTTCGGTGGCACTTCCGCCGAAAGTGTTGCCAATGACAGTTACAGGTTCTGTTCCACAGACTTCTGATGAATTTGAGTGAAGGGTAAGCGTAGGTGAATTATCACACCCGCAATCGAGAACTATTGGATTCCCTTCAGCCGAACATCCGGTAATTGTATCTATGACCGTTACTGTATAAGTACCATTATCAACCGGATCAAAAACAGTATCTGATTGATAAGTACCATCGATGGCATATTCATATTCTGTACCGATGGGGGAGGTAACCGTAATGATACCGTTATCTTCTCCGCCTGAACAATCAACATCAACGACAGGTGTATCAGGCACCGGATTAACCGTAACATTCACATCATCGGAGTTTGTACAGCCTTCGGCGTCAGTTACCGTTACTGTATAGTTTTCTGAAGAGCCGGGACTTGCTGTTGGATTGGCAAGGTCAGTACTGCTTAAACCGGTTGACGGGTTCCATGCGTAGGTATATCCACTTCCGCTTCCGCCGCTGGCTGTGGGATTACCACCTATTTCAGTATTTTCACCTTCACATATGGTAGTATCACTGCCAGCATCTGCCACCGGTGTTTCATTTATGGTAACATTCACATCATCTGAGCCAGTACATCCATTGCCATCAGTTACTGTCACAGTATATGTTCCGGCATCGGCAAGTGTTGCAGCAGAGATAACAGGGTTGTTATCTGTTGATGTAAAAGTACCCGGTCCTGACCATTCCCATGAATCTGCATCTCCTCCTGTTTCATACAGTTCCAAATCAGCATTTTTACACACAGGAGAATTGCTGCCTGCAGTTGCAACAGGGTCTGGATATACTGTTAATTCATACACATCTTGTGAACTTGTACAGGGATTTCCTAAGGGATTATCTGTAATCACTGTTATGGTAACATCATTACCAGCATCAGCAGGGTCAGGGGTATAGGTAAAATCAAAGGAAGACGTGGTAAAAGTGGTTGAATCCAATGTCCCACTTCCATCGTGGGATAAATTAACTTCTGTTGCACTGCCACCAAAAGTATTTCCACTGATGGTTACAGGCGCCAGATTACATGTATTTCCTGAGTTTGAATTCAGGTTTAATGAAGTCGGGTCTGGACAACCGCAATCCAGGTTCACAGAACTTCCAGAGTTTGTACAACCGGTGTTAACATTCATCACTGTAACTGTGTAGGTGTCATTTGGAAGCGGCCCAAATACAGTATCTGCCTGATAATTACCATCAACGGAATATTCATATACTGTATCAATGGGGGAGGTAACCGTAATGATACCGTTATCTTCTCCGCCGAAACAATCAACATCAACGTTTGGTGTGGGCGGAACCGGGTTTACAGTAACATCAGTTTGCCCTTCGGCTGTACAACCAAGGTCATCAGTTATGGTAACTGAATATGTGCCGGTGGCATCTGTGGTAGCTGCGCTAATAACAGGATTGTTTCCGGAACCTGTAAATCCATCAGGGCCATCCCAATCCCATAAATCAGCATCTCCGCCAGTTTCAGTAAGGTTAATATCTTCACCTTCACATACAGGGGAGTTACTTCCTGCGACAACTGAGGGTGCTTTATAAACTTCAACAGATACACTGTCTATGGCATTACAACCACCTCCATCAGTTATGGTTACATAGTAAGTGCCTTCACTGTCAATGGTTGATGGGCTAATTACCGGATTGTTATCATCAGAGGAAAAGCCATCGGGGCCTGACCATGACCAGGAATCAGCATCACCACCGGATTCTGTGAGTTCAATATCTGCACCTTCACATACGGGTGAATTGCTTCCGGCATCAACATCCGGGGTAGTTATATATAAAGCATACGGAAGATTGGTGAAATCATTCCAGTTTGTTTTAGCTGCCTGATGTAAAGGAGATCCTGATGATGTTGTACTCCCGGAGATGACTTCCCATTGTCCGGAGCTTGTTTTCCAGTTGGAAATACCTTCCCAACTGCCATCATCCGTATCATCATAAAAAATGCTTAAATCAACATCAGATGTACCTGTTGTTCTGTCTATCTGATGATAAAACAATGGATTTACCTGGCAAATACCGTATCCCTGAGAATCAAGATCAAAACCTTCCGATGTAGCATCTGTATTGGCCATTCTTACGGTAAATGAATTTCCTGTTCCGTCAGGTGTTATTTCCACCGGACGATATCTTGTTGTTCCAACACTGGATCCCACAGGAAATAAATACACATCAGCAGCATTAGTGTTGCGGGAAAGAAACCCGCCATCCAGGCTGGAAACAAAACCTGTATCCCTGGTAATGGCACTAACATCAGTATTTTGCACATAAAACCCGTAAATATCGGTATTTAATTCAATATCGTTGAGGTTAAGAATACCAGTACAATATTGATCAATGGTCTGGGTTTTTATGCCTGAACCATCAAGTGTAAGGTTATTGAATGTTGTGTATGCAGTACCTCCCAGTAATTGGTTAACCCCTTCAAGAAAAACTGTACCGGAACCAGCATTAAAAATACTGTTGTTAAGCCAGTCGCCCAAAACACGGTAATAACCATCACCCCCTGCAGTATCATTGTTTATAAAATCAGCCTGAATCAGCAACTCACTATTACCAGATACTGCATCAACATCAATTTGTCCTGATTCATTTTGCACTGTGCCGTCAACAAAAACCGTAACGCCTTGTGTTATTTTTATATCTACACCATTATTAAATAATGATTGTGCATTGGTAGTAAAATGCACAGAAAAAATCATGAAGCTTGTAATGATTAATTGTTTTATTTTCATATGCTTATTTTTTCTGTTAACCATGAACTTTATAATTTGTATTTTGCTTTATAAGCTATATTGCTAATAAATAAGATTGATATTTTCTTCTTTTCTTTTCTTTGTTTTTGTATTCACAGCCCTATAATCCTAACATAATACAAATATAAATAATAAAATGTTAATTAACCAAATTATTTTTGCAAAATAATTAACAAAATTGTTTTATTTTTTTGCAATAATTGACATGAACTGGTGGTTTCGCCTTTAGATGGAGGGAAAATTTTATATGGATATTGTTTGTTTTTAATGATCATATGCAACCATCTTTAGCCGAAAACGGAAATTTAGGTTTTTTCCCCGGTAATAATCATTCTCGTGTGTGCCGAAAAGACCCGGCATGGGGGTTTTATCTGTATAAAATCAGTATTTTTCTTATCGACATTATACCAACACAAGTATTAAAATTAAAAAACCCCGGAAACAAGGTTTGCCGGGGTTTTTTAATTAAATCGCAGTCCGTAGGGGAATCGAACCCCTGTTACCAGGATGAAAACCTGGCGTCCTAACCACTAGACGAACGGACCAAATTTTCTAAAATTTAGAAATGCAAAGGAAAGCAATTTATATTAAACTCACAAATTTTTTTGTAATTTTTTTTTACCGGATAAAATTGCGGCACTTTCAATTATTTATAACACGCATGATTTCATCTGTCACTTCCATGTTATGATACACATTTTGTACATCATCATCATCTTCAAAATCTTCAATCATAGCCATAATTTTTTTCGCTGTATCCACATCTACTTTGGTTGTGTTATTCGGGATGCGTTGTAAATCAGCATTTTCAGGTGTAATGTTCATGTTTTCAAGTTTGTCCTGTACATCGCCAAATGCTTCTTTTGGACAATAGAGCATAAACACATCATCTTCCTCTTCAATTTCTTCTACACCGGCATCAATGATTTCGAGTTCAAATGCTTCCGGATCAATATCTTTTTTTGGAATGGTAAAAACCCCTTTCTGATCAAAGAGGAAATTCAATGATCCGTGCTTACCAAGGCTTCCGCCGCGCTTTGTAAATATGGAACGCACAGCACTTACTGTCCGGTTATTATTGTCGGTAAGGCAATCTACAAAAATAGCCACGCCTTCGGGGCCATAACCTTCGAAACTCACCGCCTGGTAATTTTCTTCATCTGATCCCCCTTTTTTAATCGCCCTTTCTATATTGTCTTTGGGCATGTTCTGGGCTTTGGCATTTTGTATTGCAGTCCTTAACCTGGCATTCATTTCGGGGTCATCACCACCACCTTCTTTAACCGCTATTGTTATTTCTTTGGATAAGCGTGAAAAGATTTTTGACCGCTTGGCATCCTGTGCTCCCTTTTTTCGCTTTATGGTTGACCATTTACTGTGTCCGGACATAATGATGCAATTTATACAAATTCGACAAATGTTTTCTCAGGCATAAAAATATAAAATTGTCTGATTATTACAATACGGAAAGTCATATATTCATTGCATTAAAAATTCATTATGTGTTTTATTTACTTAAGGATGTAAATATTTGTAATTTTGCATGCATTAATTTACGGATAAAAACATAATCATGCGAACATCGAATCCAGCCATAAGCCAGAAGCTGTTTGAGAAAAGCAAGACAATGGATCTCCCCGGGAAGATGACCATCAAAGGAGCCATTAATAAAAGTTTTCTAATGCTTGGGTTGATATTGGTAAGTGGCTCTCTGACATGGCAAGCTGCCGCCGGCGGAGCAACCTGGGTTCAGGGGGCACTTGGCGGGGCTGCCATTACAGGCTTTATTCTGGCACTGGCAACCATTTTCAGCCCTAAAACCGCACATATCACAGCCCCGCTTTATGCACTGGCACAAGGTGTGGTTATGGGTGCTGTTTCTCAGATGTACAATAATTTTTATGACGGAATTGTACAACAAGCTATACTGTTAACCATAGCGGTGTTTTTGCTCATGCTTCTTTTGTATCGTACCGGCACACTAAAGGCAACACCAAAATTCAGACGCGGGGTATTTATTGCCACCGGCGCTGTAGCGGTGGTATATTTGTTTCACTGGATTGCCGGAATGTTTGGGGGATCAGGTATCCCAATGATCAATGATTCAGGATTGACCGGTATAGTTTTTAGTCTTGTGATAGTTGGCATTGCTGCTTTCAACCTAATCATCGATTTCGACAATATTAGCAGGGGCGAAGAATACGGAGCACCGAAACGTTACGAATGGTACAGTGCATTTGCGCTAATGGTAACTTTAATTTGGCTTTACCTTGAGATTTTACGTTTATTGGCTAAATTGCGCCGTTAAAATATCTGTATTATGACAACATTCACCATAAAAGAAGTAAATGATAAAACCAGTAAAAAACAATTTTTTGACTGTGCCCGCAAAATTTATGCTGATGACCCTCACTGGGTTTGTCCCCTTGATATAGAAATTGAATCCATCTTTGACCCCGCTCACAACATGGCATTTAAACATGGCGATGCTGTTCGCTGGATAATCGTTGATGATAATAACCAACCTGCCGGACGTATTGCTGCTTTTTACCACAAAGAAAAAGCCATGAAACATAAACCTTATGCAGGCGGCATCGGTTTTTTCGAATCTGTCAATAACCAGGATGTGGCAAACATGCTGTTTGACAAAGCGCGCGATTGGCTTACGCAACAGGGCATGGAAGCCATGGACGGACCAATAAATTTTGGTGAAAATTTTCTGTACTGGGGGTTACTGTTAGAAGGGTTCACCCATCAGGCATACGGCATGCAATATCACAAACCTTATTATAAAGATTTGTTTGAAAATTATGGTTTCAAAATATATTATAAACAGTTTTCATACCATGTTGATCTTACAAAACCATTTAACGAAAGGCAGGTGAAATTTGCCAGGTTTATAGGCCGCAAGAAAAATTATACATTCAGGCACCTGAAAACCAAGCAAGCTGATAAATTCATTGATGATATAGTTTTTATCTTTAATACGGTATGGTCGGATTTTCATGAAGATTACACTCCTTTAGAAAAGAAAGACATTGAACATATCTTTGAAGATGCCAAAGATGTCATTATTGAAGATTTTATCTGGCTGGCATATGACAATGACAAGCCCATAGGGTTATTGGTACCCTTTCCTGATGTCAATCAGGTAATAAAACCATTTAACGGAAAACTGAATTTATTGAATAAGCTCCGCTTTATCCGCCGCCGAAAGAATCCTAATGTGGTGAGCCGTGCCCGCCTTCTGATAAGTGGCGTTATTCCGGAATATCAACGCACCGGTATCATAGGACCATTGTTTATAAAAATGGTAGAAACCCTGAAACAACATGGCATCAAGGAACTTGAAATGTCATGGGTGGGTGATTACAACGATACAGTAAACAAACTTTATAAACAGATGCACAATACCAGGTTGGCCAAAACACATGCCACATACCGGTATCTTTTTGACAGAAACGCTGAATTTGTACGATTTACAAATGAAAAAGCCCCGAAACAAAACAATATTGGTGATTAAATAGTGTGTGTCCATAGAGTCAGTGTCCCTCCATAAAGTTGAACATTTATCTATAATTGAATAATGGAGACTAATCAGTCCGGAGTCCGAAGACCGAAGTCCGGAGCGATGTCCTGCGCTGTATCGAGCCCTGAAACAAGTCCCCGAAACAAGGTCGGGACAGGTCGGGACAAGCTCTGTAGAAGAGAGCTTCGGTTTTCCGACTTTTAGCTATACAAGCTGTAATTTATTGACAGACTATGATTAGTGGCCATTTAATATTTTGCCGCTGTCTGGCGGCAGGCAGGATTTTGCACAGATTATTCTGGCTGAAATATTTGTTTTTAAATGTAAATGAATAAAATATAATCTGTGGTAACCTGTAAAATCCGTGACAAGCCTTTAAGAATTCGTTATTGAGCCTGGGATTAATAACAAATATTGAAAAGATTGCATAAAAGTTTTGATTTTTCCCTGAAATATTTTTACATTTGCAGCCCTGAATTTGAATACGTTAAAATAATAGGATTATGAAAAAGGAAATACATCCTGATAATTACAGAATGGTGGCATTCAAAGACATGTCAAATGATGAAGTGTTCATCACAAAATCAACTGTAAACACAAAAGAAAAAATCACGATAGATGGTAAGGAATATCCATTATGTAAGCTGGAAATTTCAGATACATCGCATCCTTTCTACACAGGCAAAGTAAAACTGGTGGATACAGCAGGACGTGTTGACAAATTCCGAAACCGCTATAAAAAGCATTACGGCGACAAAGAGAAAAAATAATTTGTTCTCATAGTTTTAAGTTTTTAGATGCTCCTTTTGCCTTTTGGTGAGAGGGGTTTTTTTGTTTTAAGTGGCTGATTGAAACAATGCTTAATGAACTTGCAAACAGTATCTGCGGCAGGGCGGAGGCCGGCAGCCCGTGTGCTGCGAAGCGGATGTGCTGTGCTGTGAACAGAGCGACGGTAGAAGCTCCTGTTCACAGCATTACTGCACACGCTGAGCAGCGCACGGCTACAGGCCGGAGACCGACCCCCGAAATTTTCTTTCGGGGGTGCCGCCCCAAAAAAGGACATACAAAAAATCTGACAATTTTGGGATTAAAATATGTTGGCCTAAGCAGACAAATAACTATCTTTGAAAATAAACAAAATATGACAATGCCATGATAAACATTATACTGGCAGATACCGGGAAACATCACAAAATGAAACCGCTGAGCTGGACACGTCCTGTGGCGGAAATCAGAACTGGTATCCTTACCACCAAAAAACGATGGGATATATTATCAGGACAAGAATGTTCATACCTCACTGAAAAGTATCTCCGTGAAAAATATCCAGTCAAAACATCAAAAATGAACCTGGTGATCAATGCCGGAATATTGCCGGATAAAAACCTGGTACAAACCATCAAAAATTTAAAAAGCGGTGCATTGGCCAAAAACGGGGAGATATTAGCCCGTGTTTGCAGTGACAAAGAGCTGGAAGGTTTTGCGCATCTCACAGGGTCAGAAGAAGAGTATAGTGGAGATGTGCTGTTAGCCAATTATCCGTGGGATATTTTTACCCATGTGGGGGATATGATACAGTTTGATTTCGAATTGTTGACAGCAGGCCGAAAAAGCTGCCCATTGCCGGAAACAAATATACATATTGGCAACAATCCACTGTTCATTGAAGAAGGGGCTGTGGTAGAAGCTTCTGTTATCAACACAACCGCTGGACCTGTATATATCGGCAAAAACGCAGAAGTCATGGAATCCTGCTCTGTACGCGGCCCTTTTGCGATGAATGAACATGCTGTACTGAAAATGGGCGCAAAGGTATATGGCCCGGCAAGCCTTGGCCCGTGGGTAAAAACAGGCGGTGAGCTTAACAATGTGGTGTTTCAGTCATATTCAAATAAAGCACATGACGGATTTCTTGGAAACGCTGTGATAGGAGAGTGGTGCAACATCGGGGCCGATACAAACAATTCAAACCTAAAAAACAACTACGCTGAAGTTAAAATGTGGGATTATGAAAACGCGCATTTTATGAAAACCGGCTTACAGTTCTGCGGCATGA
>JBNJGX010000075.1:0-9528 GCA_051748025.1 Bacteroidota bacterium | reverse complement strand
TTGGCTTATCTGATTATGGGTTTTCTTTTTGTTCTTTTTTTAATACCGCTGTATAAACACATGCACCCTATGGGCGTGGGATTTATTATCATTGGTGCGGCATGTTACTTATTGGGGGTATTCTTTTTCAAAATGGAAAAAATAAAATACAGTCATTTAATATGGCATTTGTTTGTTATAGCGGGAAGTGTTTGCCATTGGGTGGCTATTTATGGATATACTTTGGATCGGTATTGATATTGCTATGGATTATCCCCTGAAAATCTTCTCTTAAAAATTAAATTTATTTATCAGATTATGTTATTTTTGCTAATATTGATAAAATGCCTGAGTGAGCTAATTTTTTTCAGACAAACTTGAAATCATAACAATTAAATAGTATGTTTACAAAATAAATGAGAATATTAAATTTGAATAAATATGAGCATTGCAACCGTACTTCTTGGGATCATCGGCGCACCGGAAATAATCATTGTTGCCATTATTATTCTCGTACTTTTCGGCGGGCGAAAAATTCCTGAGCTTATGCGTGGTTTGGGTAAAGGCGTAAAGGAATTTAAAGATGCAAGTAAAGATACCCGTGATACCATTAATAAAGAAAAGGAAGACCTTGAAGATTCCGTAAATAGTGATAACAACAAGGAAAAAACCGACGACAACAAGAAAAAGAATAGCAACTAATTCCTTCCTTCTGAAAAGCGCTAAGTAAAAATAATGCCTGGTTTGTTTTCCAAAAAAAAGTCTAATCCGGATAAAATGTCATTTTTTGAACATTTGGAAGACTTGCGATTTACCATTATTCGCTCCATACTGGGCATTTTTATTTTTGCCGTTCTGGCATTTCTATTCAAAGAAATCATTTTCAACATCATTATACTGGGGCCGCAGAAACCTGACTTTGTAACCAACCGACTACTTTGCAGATTAGGAACCATGATTGAGTCGGATGCAATTTGCATTAACCAGAACAACATTGATATCATCAACATTGAAATTGCCGGACAATTTAAAGCCCACCTGCTGATCTCCATTATAGCAGGTCTGGTGTTGGGAATGCCGGTAATGTTAAGAGAGATTTGGACATTTATAAAACCGGCATTAAATCCCGGTGAACAACGGGGGTATTATTTTTCATTGTTTTTGTCCTCCCTCCTGTTTTTCATTGGCGTTGCTTTCGGTTATTTTGTGCTGTGTCCGGTAACAATAGATTTTCTGAGCAATTACGTGCTTGACAGTTCCATTGACAACCAAATCCGCTTAGGGTCTTATGTTCGGATTGTTAGTTTGTTATGTCTGGCCACAGGGATCGTTTTTGAGATGCCGCTGATCATTATTTATCTCACGGCAAACCAGATAATAACAACAAAAATACTCCGGAAATACCGGAAACATGTCATTATCATTTTCCTTGTGATTTCAGCAATCATAACACCACCTGATGTCATCAGCCAGTTTCTGGTTGCCCTTCCCATGTATTTACTTTACGAGATTTCCATTCGAATTGCCAGGGTAATGGAACGACGGCTCGAAAAAAATATGCTTGTTTGACCCCGGATCATGCATCATAACATCCATTACATCAAACTTCGGCCAGCCTGACAGGTGGAATTATTTTTTCTTTATGACTGCAAAAGCATATCCGGTGAAAAGCAGCGCCATGATTACCTGCATGTAAATCGGGATACCCACCAATCCGGTGGTAATAATCGCTGCATTAATGAGTACGAGTTTTACAAGGTAATAGAAAACCTTACTGCCTATAACACTGATCAGCAATGCAGCAGGAACAGATTTTATTTTATTTGAAAGGAAGAAAAACAGGAAAACGTTCAGCAGGAGTTCTGCTGTGATAAGCACCATTTTTGGCGGGATAGGGTGACCTGACAACAGAAAAGAAAATGCCGGAAGGGTCAGCGCAATGACATAAGCATTTGCTTTTGAAGTATGCAAGAGCATAAGAATGACCATTAAGCGCATAGGGTCAATATAATAAACCGGAAGCATGATCAAATGAGAAATGGCAGGAACCAGGAAAATAAATAAAAATGCAACAAGATTGAAGATGATTGTTTGTATTGTTTTCCTGGATTTTAGATTGATTGTCAGTGAATTATTCATAATAATATAAAAGGGTTAATTAAACATTCGGCTTTCGTAAGCTTATAACAACAAAGCTCATTACAAATATAATATTATTCTGATAAAAAAACAACTTTAGCAAAAAAATCCACCTGCCGCAAAAAATCAGGCATTTACGAGAAACTCACGACCTGAAATAGATACCCTGCCAAATGTTTCTCAAAAAAAAGGAAGCCTGCTGGTTTAAATGAATTAAAATTATTAGTTTTGTGATAGTTGGATTTTTAACGAAAACATAACTATATGAAACGCAGGGAATTTCTGAAAAAGAGCTTAGGGGCAGGTTTGTTTGCCGGTTCACTTATTACATTTGGCGGATATGGAAAGATATTTGCAAACACTACCCTTAATGCAGACATTCCGTATGATCTTGTTGCCGTAAAGGATGGACAGCCGGAAAAGATGTTTGACCGCGCCATGGAAGCAATGGGCGGGATGGGGAAATTTGTTAAATCCAATCAAACCGTGGTTGTCAAGCCTAACATTGGCTGGGATGTGATCCCGGAAAATGCGGCCAATACAAATCCTGCACTTGTAAAACGCATCGTAGAACACTGTTTTGATGCAGGTGCTAAAAAAGTTTACGTGTTCGACCATACCTGTGATAACTGGAAAAAATGCTATAACAACAGTGGCATCGAAAAAGCAGCCAAAGAGGCCGGAGCAAAAGTTGCACCTGGCCATACTGAAGGCTACTACGAAGAAGTGGAAATTCCAAAAGGAAAAAAGCTGACCAAAACAAAAGAACATGAGCTGATCCATGAGTCTGACGTGTTTATTAATGT
The DNA here is from genome assembly GCA_051748025.1 of Bacteroidota bacterium. Classification (GTDB taxonomy): domain Bacteria; phylum Bacteroidota; class Bacteroidia; order Bacteroidales; family ML635J-15; genus JAQIBY01. The sequence goes on along the minus strand of JBNJGX010000075.1, from coordinate 6,604 downwards.
TCCCATCTTAAAAAATCATGGTTCTGCCCGCTTAACGGTAGCAATGAAAAATCTGATGGGCATTGTGTGGGATCGCCGCTTCTGGCACAGGAATGATCTTCATCAGTGTATTGCTGATTTTGCATCATACCGCAAACCCGATTTGAATGTGGTTGATGCTTATCGTGTAATGCTTCGCAATGGCCCCAAAGGCGTTTCCGCTAAAGATGTTTCTACAATGAAATACCAGATTGTGTCAGACGACATGGTGGCTGCGGATACAGCTGCTGCCAAAGTTTTTGGTGCTTCCATAGATAAAGTCAAATACATTAAAATTGCAGGCAATTCAGGATATGGTGAATCAGACCTTACAAAGCTGAAAATCGGACGCTTTAAACTGTAATATGCAATATAAATATTTAAAAAGATTCAGAGTTGTTTTATCTGTGATTTTCCTGTCGCTTCTTGGATTATTTTTCCTGGATTTTGCAGAATTTTTTCCGCCTGAATTTATTACCGGCGTCCTGTTTCTTCAGTTTATACCCTCATTATTAAAGTTTTTCACTGTCTTTTCCCTGGTTGCCACCGGTTTTATTATTGTCTTCATTTTAACCCTCCTGTTCGGACGGGTTTATTGCTCCACAGTGTGCCCGCTCGGAATTATGCAGGATGTAATAAGTTATCTGAAACGAAAATTCACAAAGAAGAAAAGATACAACTACAAATACATCAAATCCATACCATGGCTCCGCTATTCTTTGCTGGGCGTAACTGTTGCTTTTCTGCTGGCAGGGAACATCCTTCTGTTAGGCCTGCTGGACCCTTACAGCATTTTCGGAAGAATCACCTCAGATTTGTTCCGCCCGTTTTTTTCCGGTGCCACCAACTTTGTAGCAAGCGCTTTAAACAGTTTTGATATTTATGCTGTGAACAAAGTTGATATCCGGACAATCCATTTTGAAGTAATAATTATTCCAATAATTTTTCTTATCCTCGTGGTCTGGATGTCACTTTCAAAAGGACGCTTATACTGCAATACGATTTGCCCGGTAGGGACATTCCTGGGCCTGGTTTCCAAAGTATCCATTTTTCAGATCAAGCTGGATGAAAGTACATGCACAAAATGCGGATTGTGCGAAAATGCCTGCAAGGGAGAATGCATAGACTATACAGCATTGAAGGTGGATTTTTCCCGTTGTGTCGGATGCTTTAACTGCCTGTCGGTATGCCCGGCCTCCAGTGCCAGTTACAAATTGAACGATTTATACAAAGCCAAAAAAGCAGTTCCGGAAACCACTGTGAATAACAATCATGGCACTGACAGAAGGAAGTTTGTGGGAGGATTTCTGTTGGCTCTGCTGGGAGCTTCAAAACTGGCAAAAGCCCAGAATATAGTTTCCTCAAATGCTACCACAGAGATAGAGCGAAAGCATCCCGTCTCTCCTCCTGGTTCAAAAACCACAGAGCGTTTTAACAACGCCTGTACAGCTTGTCATTTATGTGTTAACGTCTGCCCTACTGACGTTTTACAACCGGCAGTACTTCAATACGGCTACAGGGGATTAATGCAGCCCAGGCTGGATAATCATGCCGGTTACTGCAATTATGAATGCACCCTTTGCGGGGATGTATGTCCGACCGGAGCCATATTACCCATCTCAACCCAAGAGAAAAAACTGACGCAAATCGGCAGAGCCCGGTTTGTCAAAGAAAATTGCATTGTGGAAACAGAAGGAACGGATTGCGGTTCCTGTGCAGAACATTGTCCTACAAAAGCGGTAAGAATGGTTGATTACAAAAACAATTTACGGATACCAGAGGTTACAGAAGATATTTGCATCGGCTGTGGCGCATGTGAATACGCCTGCCCCACAGCACCCTATAAAGCAATCTACGTGGAAGGAAACCCTGTGCATGAAAGGGCGAAAAACCCCCAGCAGAAACAAGTGGAAAAAGTGGAACATAAAGAAGATTTTCCATTTTAATGTTTTTTTTTCATTATGCCCTACGAGAGGTTCTGCTAAGAACACGAAATAAACAAACAATGAGTATGATAAACAAATTTACAATTCCAATATTGATTTCAATACAAAAACAATTAAGAACTTTATTATGTTAAGAAAAACCATATTTATTTTAATCTTTTTGCTTTTCATTACTGGAATTTATGCTCAAAATCAAAAACCAAAGCATCAAATAGTTTTTAATACATCAACTAATGCCTTAAAAAGCTCCGGGATAGAGTATAAAAGAAAGATTTCAGACAAAGGGTATTACCTTAATACAGGAATTGGTTTTGAGGGTGATGCCATTTTTCAAAATCCAAAAACAGAAACAAACTACCCAATAAAAAATATCTATTTTGCAATACCTGTATCATTAGGAATTGAAAAACAAAAAACATCGGATCAGAATAAACTTAGCTTTGTGTATGGTTCTAATCTTCTATTATGGTCTTACATAAACTATAGCAAATATGAAAATCCCAATCTTCCAATCAAGATACAAAGAACATTAACTTCAGATTTATATTGGGGGATTAATTTTCATTATGGAATATATTATAATATTTCAGATAATTTTTCTATTGGTTCTTATATTGCTCCTTATATAATTTTCAATAAATCTGAATCCGCAGAAAGTTCGAATCTGAAAATAGAATACGATATATTATCAAATTTTTCTCTGATTTCAGTTAAATATAGCTGGTAAATTCAGTAGTGATAAATACATGCCGGCAAGTAAATCTGCGATATACAGCATCTATATAATGTTACACTCTTTTCGTTTATTTAACCGGTCTTAGTAGTGATGCGTTAACTTAAAAAATATTTTGTAACAAATTGTATTACAATAAAATGTGCTTACTTATCCAAAGATTACATGCCTCGTATGCCTTTCCTGTTTCCCGGAACGAGGTTGGAACAGGCTTTTGGTACCGGACTGCCGTAATGAAATCCAGGGATGGCCACAGAACGCACGGTAACCCCTGTTTTTACGGTAGTATCCCCAAAAGTGCTCGGCTGTCAGCCACAGCCGGCAACTTATCTAAAGGGCAGTTAGGAACCGGCGGGCAGGGAATGTTTTTTTCTGCGCTCGTAGTTATTCCGTATCGTATTTTTTTACATTTTCCTTGAGCGAGTCGGATATGACTTTTTTCAGATACAAAGTTCGTTCCTGTATGGCGGTTGCTTTATCTGGTTTGTACATGTTTTTATATTTTTTCTTAACCAACTTATACGCCAGCTCATCCGGATCTTCCTCGCTGTTTTTCACCTGCAGGGCTAAACGAACCGGGGCCAGGGTTTCGATGTGCGCATTATACCTTTCATCTAAATTATAACGTCCTGAAACAACGGCCTTGTACCTGTCCATGTGAATAAGGAATGGATACAAATCAACTTCCTTTTTGAAAACCGTCAATTGCATATCCATGCTGTCAATCACATTTTCAGTTTTATTGTTAAACATGAGTTTATTGGATATGTTGTCAAAGGTTTCATTGTCGAGTAAGACAAGGTTTTCACCTTCGATGGCAAGTGCACCCCGAAGCGTTGAATATTTGATGTCATAATTTGATGTCAGGTACATCTCACCCGCAATGTGACATTCTGCTCTGCCGGCAAAGGATTTTAACATCGGAACAACCGTATCAAGCTCAGGTACGATTTCCAGCATTTCCGAAATGTTGACATCAAGAAAATGTAAATCAACCCCGGTATATAAATGATTTCTGCGTTCGGGACGATAAATGGCGGTTAACAATATCCGGCCTGCATCATTCGTGAAACCCATTTGCTTAAGCACCAGGATACCGTCCTGACAAACCAGGGTGCCGCCTAAATCGTTTAATTGAGAGTTGTTTACGTATGATTTTTTGGCATTTACATTCAATGTAATGTCAATGCCTTTGGGAACCATAAACGGATCTGAATCACTATCGGAGCTTGTGTCTTCGGCCAATTCAGGATCAGGTGTTTCTGTTTCTGTTGAGCTGCTGTCTTGTGTGCCCATGCCATCAACCAATTCCATCAATTGATCGATGTTTGCTTCTTCCGAAATAAAATCCAGATTCCCCGTAAGCAATCCTTCATCTCTGAAATAATTGTCAAAGTTTTGAATGCTGCCTGTTAAGTTGAAATCTGATTCTCCGATTTCAAACCGGCTGTTTTCAATGTAAAACTCCTCAGGCGTAAAATCGAACTTGATTTGAGGGATATTCACATCATACAGCAAATCGGCAAGTTGAATTTTACCACTGTTAAAGTTGACATTTACCTTCGGGCTCCATTGCAAAAATTGATTTTCCTGTGTCTTATCCTCGGTGGCGTTTGCCAATACGGTAATAAACTCAGTATTTATTGATGCATATTCCCCCATGATTGCATTTATACCATGGCTTTGATATGACAGGTTCAAGGATGCATTTTCATCGTTTTCGTGCTGATAATAGTTGGCGAAACCTGTGGGCTTAATGATTTCAGCCTTTATGGTATCCATTTCGGCAGAGAGATGGTCAAATGCAAAATCCAGCCCCATTGACGGCTGTATGCTTGTATCCATTACATTGGATAAACCCACTGTCAGATCTGCCGCAGTTGCCTTGGCAATCGTATTGACACTGTCAATCATTTTTATGTTTAATTCAGGGCTTGATAGTGTGGCCTGAATGAGTTCATTAAATACATCATTGTCTGCCATATTCGGACTTGGAAGTTGATACCCAAGCGACAGAGACGGTGATTCCACGTACATACTGTCCTGGTACAATGCATGCAAATCAGTAAACGTAACAATCCCGTTTGACTTGATTTGGGTTAAGTCCGTATTGACTAAATCATCCAACTTGGCTTTAATGTTAAAATTGCAATCTGCCGTTCCCGACATATCAACATTTAAGCTGTCCGGCAAAAATGATTTGATTTCCTGAAGCTTGATATTGGCAAGCAGTGAAAGGTCACAATCCTGTGCTCCCGTAGCATCTTTGATGGAACCACTGCATTTTAACGCATTGTTGTCCAGGATGGTACTCAGATTGTTTATGATCACATCTGCTTTATCGGTATTTGTGTTAAGGTCAAGATTGATGTCGGCATTTGTGTTTGCAAATGTGTATGGCAGGTCTGCATAGGTGCCATTCAGGTCACTGACTATTAAATTTGTGTTTATAATTGGCATTGAGGTGTCATTATAAAACCCGTTTGCCCGTCCTGAAATCTGAATATCGCCATCAAAATTCACATCAGATACCAATTGCTGATAATCTTCAGGAATCAGGGCAAAAATGTCATCCAGGCCCCATGCTTCAGTTACGAGGGTCATATCCATTTCGATGTCACTGTCAGTGCCTCGTTTTGCCCATCCGTCAAGGACAAATTCCAGCGTGTTGATTGCCAGTTCGGTTTTTGTTAATGTGATGCTTTCATCATCCATGTCAATTGACAAAGGCGCATTCAAACGCAGATTTGTTGAGTCGAGGTATGCTGTATCGTTTGTTGAAAATGAGATTGATTTTATTTCGGTTTTCACCAGGCCGTCAAGCATGTTGTCTGCAATGCTGCCATCGACAAAAAATGAGAAATCATCAATGTTTGCAGACATCGATGAGCTGTCATTTACAGCATATTGTACATTGTCAATATCAAGATTCATTTTGGCATTTCCGGATGTTTCCTGGTATTTTGCGCGAAGTGAGAAATTCAGCTTGGTGAGCTTTGCTTTTGTGTTGCTTTGTTCGTCAATATAATTCGCTTTTGCATTTTCTATTTCGATTTTTTGAAGGTCAATTAAATCCGGCAGTTCCGTGCTTGCCTTTTCCTCCTCTTCTTCATCTGTTTCTTGAAAGATATCATAATTGGTGTTTCCCAAACTATCGACATACACATTTGCCGCACCATTTTTCAGATAGATTTCATTCAGGACAACGGACTGGTTTTTACGCCATTCTTTATGGTCAATTGTTGCAATAAAATCATCAAAATGTGCCAGGGTATCCGATTGAGCGCCTTTTACGGGATTAATCAATGTGAGATTCTCAACATGAAGCCCAAGCTTGGGAAATGTTTTAAAAAATGTTAAATCCACGCTTCCTACCCTGACTTCACAGTTTAACAGCTTGTTTGCCTGGTTGGAAACGATGGGCGTAAGTCTCGCCGGGGTTAAAACAAACCACACTGTGATGACAACACCAACTATAATCAACAACAGCAATCCTGTCATTGACTTTGTAAAAATTCTGAGCGTTTTTTTCATGCTTCATTTGTGTTAATCACAAAACCTGTAAAAAGATTGATTAGCTATCAATTTTATTCCTCAACCTTTGTGTAATTATGTGTCGTACCGTAATCGTCTTTATAGGTAAGATCTGTTTCATTAAGCTCGGTAACAGTATAAGTTTTAGGAATGTTACCTCCAATTTCCATAATATGGATCTGTACCAACTGATCCTCGTCTAAGGTCCAGGTAAAATCCTGCGCTTCTTCTTCTGAAACATCATCTGAAGTATCCCATGTATAGCCGGTGCCGTCATCTTTATATCGTTCATACACAGTGCCTTCTACCCATTTCCCATACAAAAGTGTTTCATCAAAAGAGGTGGGTTCATCCGGTTCACAGGAAACGAAAA
>JBNJGX010000074.1:0-9535 GCA_051748025.1 Bacteroidota bacterium | reverse complement strand
CCTCATCCTGCAGCAGCGACCCATCTTTCCAGTATCCTGTCATATAATTATAGTAATCAATGGCATCCGTTGGGTCAGTTGTTGCGGGGTTATCACCACCACCTGTATTATTAAAATACAGAAACCTTCTCATTCCCCAACGCTCATTATCAATGGTTCCGTCTTCAAAATTTAAACCGTTAATATTGCCGTTCATAATATCTCCCCTGTTGCAATTTAATACAGGTAAACCATTGACTGTATCATAGCTGGTTGAATTGTCTTTTCCATCCGGGTCCTGGTATGGTCCCTCAAAGAAATCAATCCCAACAGCGGGAGGTTGATCCCCGTACCCGGGGCTTGAACCTTCATCCTCATCATTAGAATCACCATTATACATATATCCAAGGCCCCTGCGCACATCACAACCGGTATAATCATCATATGGGTTTCCAAGATCAGCATCTGTCCAGACACCAAAATATGTATCATACAGGGTATAAGTTGACCGGTTGATCAAATTATAATTATAGAAGGTCATATCATTGAGCTCATCATTTGTAGAAAATGCAAAGGCCTGTGCCCTTACCTCCATACCAATGGCGTCACCACCGGTTTCAGTATGGGTATTGCCTTTATCATTATATACCCACCACAGTGTAGAATCCCCATAAATTTTCAGGTCTCTGTCGCGCGGGCGGATACAATCGGGATCATCTGTTATGCCTTCATCGGGGTATTCATAATAGGGGAAATCACCGTCATAGGGGTTATAATATCCATCGCCGTTATAATCCCAAAAAGGTGCCAGATAATATGCATATCCACCGGCAGGTCCATGAGCAGGCCAGTCAAGGATTGCATCTGGTATGGTATAACCTGGGTACTCTTCGGCTTCGTTACAATCGGGGTCTTCCTGGCATGCAAACCAAGCCCTGAATTCATCAACCATTTGTTTCCCCATCTCATAGTGTTTGTCATATTCTTTGCAAACATCAAAAGATACGGAGGCAATTTCAGAACCACTTGTAATTAGTGGTCCCGGCCAAAAATCAATGCCTACCTGGCGGAAACGCATGGCAGCCATTTTTAGCTGTCCGTTGGCATCAAGGCCGCCCATCCATACCGAACCGGCATAAAGGGCATTGGGTCCGTTACCCGATTCTGTAGCCGGCACCTCATATTCTGGTGCTCCCTGTAAATCCCACCACATATCGCCACCTGTATGAATTAGGGCACGTACATTATTAACGTACAATTCTGTGGAGGCTTTTGCGGGTTCACAATTTGCGGCTTTTGCAGCTTTTTCACTTGACCTTGCACTGTCAGCAGGGTTCACATCAGCAAACACATGCATTGTCAACAAGCTTAAAACACTAATTCCGACTAATAATTTAAGGCTTTTCATTTTTATGATTGCTTTATAATGTTCTACTTAGTTTTAAAAATTAAATTGTACACCCAAACGGATTGTTCTTGGCGTACTGTAATTATATGGACTGTTTATGTACATTGCATAATAATTCCGGTATGCTTCTTCGTCGGTTTGTGTGGAGATACCATCCTGATAGGCAGAATAAGTTAAATATCCATCGTCATCAGGGTTGCCGGTATATCCATAAACATTAAGTACATTCTTGGCATCCAGTAAATTTGAAATCTCAAGATATACATTCAGGGAGGCATATTTTGCTTTTGAGCCGGATTCTTCATCCTTATCTTTCATTGTAATTCTTATATCACGGTCAAGGCGCATGTCAATAGTTGTACGCCAGGGTTTACGTGCCCCGTTGAGTGAACCGACAAGTTTGCCTTGTCTTGGCCGGCTCATTTGTGAGTAGGGGCTTCCTGACCCGGCATTAACAACAAAATTTACACCTGTGTTGGCAAAGAAATTGGTGTCAAACCATTTCGGACCTTTATAGGGAGTCCCTTTTGCTTTTCCACCAAAACGATAATCAAGTGTGATTGAAAATTGGTGACGTTGGTCAAAATCCAAAGGAATTGTGGTTCTCAGGTTTGGTTGATCTGATTGAATTATATCAAGTCCTGATTCAAATGAAGACCCCGTTCCATTGGCAAACTGCAATGTATATGAAGCGCGTAATGAAACATTCCCTGTTCTTCTGAGGTCATATGCTGTGGTAAAGCCTTTCACTGTACCAAAATCAATGTTACCGTATGTATAATAATCAACCGGATATGCGCCTTTTACAGCAATGGCTTGCTGCATATCACGCATTTCACGATAATAAGCTGACAATTTCAATGATGAGGAATTTCCAAGCTTTTGCTGATATCCCACTTCATAGTCAATGGTTTTTTCTGTTGTTTGATTTGGGTTGTTGATGGGCTCATTATTAAATTGTCTGATATATAAATAATGTATCGGATTCAAACGCGCGTTATAGGACGGACGTTTGGACAAAATATCATAATGTGCAAAAAACAGGGCTTCGTCAGAAATTGGGAATGAAAAGGCCACACGTGGCATAACCGTTATCTGTGGTTCATAATCTACAAATGCATTGGTATTCAATTCATCGTCTTCGATCAGATATGGTGTGATCCCACTGGAACCTTCAAGTGCCTCAGGATTGTCAGTTTCTGAACCATCGGCGATGTACCACTTATCACCTTCCCGAAAACCTGTTATTCTGGAAGGATTACCGGCATCATCAACATAAACCACCGCGCCATCATCAATGTTTCCGGGGATATCAGATTCGGCAAGCAAACCGGCAGGATCTGAATCGCCGATACGATATGCATCACTGAACATATACTGGTCTTTAAGCACACGCTGGTTTGCATCAAAACGGTCCACACGCACGCCTACGTTAAAAATCAGGTCCTGAAAAGAAAATTTATCCTGAATATACCCAGCCATATAGTTGGGTTGAAAGGAAGGGATAGGCCTGGTAAGGTTCCCATATTCATCGGTTTTTGTAAAGAAGTCCTCAAAACTGGGATCATAATCCAGTTTTTCTCCTGTGTGGTCATACCCGTAATAAGTTACATATGAATTTCCCTGGTTCAGTAATTCTCCGGCAGAGAAATAAGAGACATCAAATTCGCTGGGATCATAAGAATCCACATCTATCCATTCGAGGCCATCAACCGGTTTTCCGAGGTGTTCACGGAATTTAATATCAAAAAGTGCCTGTTGTGATTCATTGTACAACCTGGGATAATTGATGGTATCCTGAAACACACCATTGGCATCATACACAGGTTGCGGATTAGCCAGGTCACGTTCCATGATGTGTTTGTTCATTTGATCTTCGGCAAGTCCCCAAAGCCCAAATGCGCCCAGTCCGTAATAATTATCACTCCTTTGTTCAAATTCAAATCCCAATGTAACCTCATGGTCTTTCACGTCGGCTACACCATTTGCGGATACCCGCATTTGGTTGGCGTCTGAAAGCGAATAGTTTCTGTAAGGTACACCTGGTGCATTATAACGGCCCGCCACTGAGTTTGGACCTGAGCCATTCAATAAACCACCATTTTGGATAACTGTATTTCTGTCAATCGAGTATCTGTCTCCGACCAAATCAAAAAACTGATCTGTGTAATTTGTTAATGCAGGGTTCTTATTTCCTGCTTCGAAATCATTGATCCTGTAAAAATAGGTTTCATGTATCCATCCTTCAAGATTGCTCGCTGTATCTTGCCCCCACTCATGATATTTTTCCGGGATAATATCAAATTTCCCTATATAACCATAGTCAAAGAAATTATCTTTATGTGTTTTATCCTGGCTGATGCTGGTGGTTTTGGAATAATCCACCTGAATTGAATAATATGCATTGGATATCAGGCTTTCTTCTCTTGCCCGGCTTTCTTCTTCATCTTCCGGCGGGGGTGCCTGGAACTTTTGTGTCAACCTTCCATATACACGCCAGTTATTATAAATTTGTTGTCCGTTGTTTTCTGAATTCAATAATGAATTGGCGTAGCTATAAATGCGCTGATTTCTGTAATCCATGGTACCACCAAACGTAAAATTCAGGTTTTTTACCGGCTGGAAATCCACTTTACCGGAGAGGTTCAGCTGCATTCTTTCAGCATCGGGGCGTTGATCCACATTTTTAAATGCATCTTCCCGTAAAAAATCGGTATTTTCATAAATAATAGGGAAGCCGGATTCAGTTGGTATAACCCTCAGCGGATCATTCACAACTTGTTCTCTGACATCATCTTTTACCACCCATGTACCGATTGCCGACGGCCTTCCGTCCTCAATAAATTCCAGTTCGGAAGAAATCAGGAACCCGAGTACAGTACGTTGTCTGTCGCTACCGGCTTCTTTTGTCCGGTAAATCGGACCGGAAAGCATCAGTGCACCAAGGTTATATCCATATGGGTCAAGGAATTGTGATGTAACCAATTCACCACCACCATAAAACTTACTTGTCGGGCCTTTTGTTGTTACATCAATGATACCACCTGTGGCATCACCATACTTTGCTGCTACACCACCTGTTATAACAGAGATTTGTTCAACAGCAGATTTAGGAACAGCATTTGTACCACGTACTTTTACGCCATCAACATAATATACTGTTCCTTCGGAACGTGCACCACGTATGCTGCCGACTTCTCCGTCTTCAGAATAGACACCACCAACAGTTGTAGCCACAGCATCTGCTGACCGGCCGGGCATCTTGGCAATATCATCAGAAGTTACTGTACCACCAGATTGTGTTTGGTCCTTTTTAATAAGGGGCACTTTATAATCCTGAATTTGTACTTCATCCAATATTTCGGCATCTGAACCAAGTTCAAAATCCTGAAAGGTAATTTTCCCTGCCTGGATTTCCACATTGTTAATCTGCTTGGGCGAATATCCGGTAAATGAGGCTTTGACATCATATTCCCCTGCTGGTATTGGCTTGATCTGATATTTGCCGTCCATATCAGTCATACCGCCGGTTACAGTATTGTCATTCTCCTGGACACTCACATTTGCAAAAGGTACCGGATCTCCGGTCTCAGCATCAAGGACTTTTCCTTTTAATGTGCCGGATTGTGCAAAAACACCTGTACTTATGACAAGTGCTGTTAAACCAAAAATAAATCTCCGTAGCATAGTTCTATCTTTAATTTTCTTTTCAATAATTTTATAACTTTACTTAACCCATATAAATGAAAGCGTAAATATAAACACTAAAAATCATTAAGCAAAAAAAGAACAAAAAAAACGATTAAAAAAATTTTTAAAAATATTTTGTGTTCAGAATTTCTGAATAAATAACAGCTTTTTTAATATCAAAGTCTTTAACTATCTGTGTAGCCGAAGTTTTTGATTTTGCCGCTGATTTTTCTTTAAGGTGTTGATTTAGACCTTGTTTAATGTCTTTTGATTCAGAAGTGCCATTTTTTTTATTTTTCGTTTTTTGTTCGTTTTCCGGCAAATTTTGAACATTTAGTTGTTCATAAGCATTATTTTTTCCTTCATTTTTACTTTCTATGTAATTGTTATTGTCATGTTGTTCTGTATGTTTTTTTTCATGTTGTAATTGTTCATAAAAATCCCCTGATTTAACCCCGTTTTCATTAGATGTTTCGAAACCGTGTATATCGTCTTCAGGATGAGGCTGTGCTGATGTTGCTGAACTGGTTGATTTCTTTTTTCCAATCATTCCCAGTAATGGAGCCACGACAACAAATGCCGCAACCAACAATAAATTTATAATATCTCCTGCATCCATAAGGTTAATTTATCTTTTTTTATAAAATAATTTTTCATAAATTTGACATCCAACAAATGAAAAATATCATCATGCATTATGTAACAACAAAAATAACAAAATATTTATTTGTCACAACACTTTTGCTTATTTGTTTTTCAGCATGTAAAGATGACGATTATATTCCTGAAGTTATGTTTAATTACTATATTGACCTGAATTCAGTGGAATATAACAGCCTGAAAATTCCAGGCAATGCTGAATATCTCAACGTAGCAGGATACAGAGGTGTCATAATTCATTGTAATTATAAAGATGAATATGTGGCTTTTGAAAGGGCCTGTCCTTATCATCCTGAAGAAGAAGGTGCTGTGGTGGAAATTGATGAGGACGGCAATGCCACCTGTCCTGAATGTGGTTCTCAGTTCTCATTATATGATGGTTCCATCCTCGAAGGCCCCGCTGAAATGCCTTTAAAATGGTATAATACAGATTTGCAGGGGAATTTGTTATATGTGTATAATTAGTGTCTGTCCATAATGTACAGCTTGTATAGATAAAAGTCGGAAGATATCATGTTAATTAATTTTTACTTTAAAAGTAAATGTATGCTTTACTTCGGTCTTCGGTCTTCGGTCTATAATCATATAATTATCGCTTTTTATTATGGCAGACCTGACAGGTGTTTTTTTTCGCAACCTGCCCTGCCTGAAAAATGTCGGGGACAAATTTTTGAACTTTGACCTTATGACCGGGCATTTACTACCTGCTATCCACAGGCTAGTTAATCGCCGGGACAAGAACACTAATCAAACAATGACCTCACATTGCCTGCCATCAATTCGTTTTTGGCTTCGCGCAGTTGTTCAATGGGTTTAAATTTATCAAGGTTGTTCTGTATTTGACTGCGGTTGGGAAGATTTATACCACGATTTTTATCAGAGTTATTGCTGACATATGTAATGTCATCCACCGGTAAAGCAGACCTGAAGGCAGGGATTTCCCGTTCTGTCATAGCCATTAGGGTTGAACGATCATTTCCTCCGGTTTGTATTTTTCCGGCAGAAAGCCGGGGCATAGGTTCAGCAACAAATTTTTCTGCCTCACTTTGTTCTGTTTGCCGGATTTGCCGGTTGGCTACAGGTAAATGATTATAAGCCACTTGTGTTTCCTTATCAAGCTTATTCATACTCAGATCAGACAGGTCTGTTTCAATCCCCGATGTTTTTTCTGCATCAAACACGATGTGTTTATCAATATTTTGTGCAACATGCTGAGAATTGACGGAAACACCGGTGTCCGGCAGGTTAAGTTTAAGCAAACCAAAAGCAAGTAAGCCTGCCAGCACTGCAGCAATTGATATATATTGTACCTGACGGATTGAAACAACAGGGGTTCTCTTTTTTAACCCCTCTTTATCAGGATAACTGATGTTGCTGCCGGCTTTAAATTTTAATTTCCGGTATAATTCAAAATCATTGAAAGCCTCTGCATCCGAAGACAACAAATCCTGGGCCTCTTGTTTTTCATCTTCATTCAGATCATCTTCTGCCAGTCCGATAAGCAATTTTTCACGCTTACTGAATTCGGGCATTTCTTCATCCCGTTTCAATGCGGTTTTTTTATCAAAACTTATTGACGTATCCGGTTTTATCTTTAAATCACCAGGATCAAAAATATCAGCATTCAACTGCGGGTTATCATTCAAAAAGGCCTCCAGTGCTTTGGCATCTTCAGCACTCAGATTCCCTTCCATGAAATCCAGCAGGTATGCTTCGTAATTATGTTTATTTATTCTTGTCATCTTTTATACCTTATATAATGGCTTCAATGCTTCCTATTTTTTCTTTCATGGCCAACCTGGCCCTGTAAATATACACTTTTACCTGTGATTCGCTCAATTTTGTTATCTCTGCTATTTCTTTGTATGAATAAGATTCATAATCCCTCAGCAACAAAACCGAACGTTGTGTTTCATTGAGTTCATTTAGTGCCGCTTCCAGTACTTCACTCACATCACTGTACTGATCATCATGATAAGGTGATGTCATATCAGGTGTTTCATCCGTTTGTTGTGTATGTTTTGCTTTCCTTATCATATCAATCATCCGGTTATGGGCTGTCGTAAATAAATACGAGCGCACCTTGTTAACATCAACTTTTTTATAATTCATCCACAACCTTTCATAAGTATCCTGCACAATATCCCGTGCCTGTTCTTCATCCTTTATGTTGCTAAGGATGAACCTGTACACATTATCAGCGTACGCCTCTACACTCTTGTTGTACTCTTTTGCGGTCATAAATCATTAGTGTAACGGATAACCCGGTGAAAAGTTACAAATTTTTTTTAATTATTATAAATTATTAAAATTAAAGTAACGGGATCCCATAATCAAATGTAGGCTGGTCTATATATTACACCAAATCTAATAAAATTGCATCACTGGAAATACCAACAATACCCTTTCCAAACCTGGTTCAGAAAGGGTATTATTTAAAAATGTTTTGAAATTTAACTGTTAAAAGCCGGACAAGCTTACAATATTAAAGATCTGGAAGGATTATGCTTAACCTTATTTTTTGTTATTCTCGTCTTTTTTCTCTTCTTCGTTCTTATCCTTACCGGATTCATCCTTTTTTTGATCAGCTTCAGATGCTTTGGGTTTTTCTTTTGTTTCATCAGCACTGGTATTTTTTTCTTCTTTATCTTTTTCAGGGGCTGATGATTTTTTTTGGTCGTTTTCCGGCGTTTCCTTTTTGGTATCAGGTTGTTCGGGCGCTTCGGGTTCAGCCTTTTGTTCAGTTCCTGATTTTGCATCTGTTGGCGTTTCATCTTTTGCCTCATCTTTAACATCAGGTTCAGCTTTTTGGGCCTGTTCCTCTTTTACTTTTTCATCCGGTTGTTCCTGATCTGTAGCTTTTGCTGTTTTTTGTTCCTTTTCGGATTTCTTGGCACCACCGCCACGCCGGCGTCCACCACGCCTGCTTCGTTTCTTTTTAGCTTTGTCTTCTTCTTTGGCAGCCAGCATATTTTCGTTATAGTCAACCAACTCAATGATACACAAATCAGCATTATCACCGAGGCGGTTTTCAGTTTTCAAAATACGGGTATAACCACCTGGACGTTCACCCACCTTTACGGCAATATTACGGAAGAGTTCAGAGACAGCGTTTTTATCCTGTAACTTATTAAAAACCCTTCTCCGGTTATGGGTATTATCTTCCTTTGCCCTTGTAATAAGTGGTTCCACATATTTTTTCAGTGCTTTTGCTTTGGCAGTTGTCGTATTAATACGTTTGTGCATTACCAGCGATGCAGCCATGTTACTAAGCATAGCTTTACGATGTGCCGGTGTTCTTCCCAGATGATTAAATGCTTTTCTATGTCTCATTACTAATCAATTTATTCCTTATCCAATTTATATTTTGATGTATCAATACCGAAATCCAGATTCAGGTTGGCTAATAAGTCTTCAAGCTCCGAGAGGGATTTTCTTCCGAAGTTTCTGAATTTCAGCAGGTCTGATTTATTATACTGTACCAGGTCGCCAAGGGTTACCACATCGGCAGCTTTCAGGCAATTGAGAGCTCTTACAGACAGATCAAGATCAACGAGTTTGGTTTTAAGAAGTTGCCTCATGTGCAATACTTCTTCATCAAATTCTTCATTTTCCATACTCTCATCCTCATCGAGGGTAATTTTCTCATCACTAAACAACATAAAATGCTGGATAAGAATTTTTGCGGCTTCTTTCAGAGCTTCTTTGGGTTCAACAGAACCATCGGTTTCAATTTCCAGCAGCAGTTTTTCGAAATCTGTTTTTTGTTCTACACGAATATTTTCAATGTTATACTTT
>JBNJGX010000073.1:5153-9624 GCA_051748025.1 Bacteroidota bacterium | reverse complement strand
GCAAGCGGGTCAACAAGCACGTTTATTGAATCACTTGGCATCAATTATCACTATAGCTCTATCAGCCGCGGATTGATTGACACAAGGGATATTATTTATTTTTTGAGTGTGATCAGCATATTTATCCTTATTACAAAACTGGTACTCGAAAGTCGAAAATGGAAATAGATTGTTAGTTATGGACAGAAGCCAAATAAAAAAACAACATATTATTCAGGTGTTTCTGCTGATATTGATCGTTGTATTGATAAATTTTATTTCTTCAATGTGGTATCTCAGGATTGACCTTACTGAAGAAAACAGACACTCATTATCAGACACCTCAATTGAGTTGCTGGAAAGCCTCGATGATATCATGTATATTAAGGTATATCTGGATGCTGAAGAGCTTCCTGCCCACTTGCTTAGGTTACAACGAAAAACCCGGGAGATGCTTGATGATTTCAGGCGATATTGTCCACAAGTGGAATATGAGTTCATTAACCCTTTTGAAGAAGAGGACGAAGACATTCAGTATAAGATTTACCAGCAGCTTGAAGAAAAAGGCCTTGTTCCTACACGACTTCAGCAAGGCGGCCCTGAATCATCCAGTCAGCAATTGGTTTTCCCCGGTGCCATACTTTCTTATAAAGGGCAGGAATATCCCGTTAATTTCTTTGAAAACGAAGGCGTTGGCGGAGCTGACAGGAAAGTTCAGAAATCCATCAGCCGGATGGAACAAAAATTTGTGCAGGGAATGATGCGGCTTTCAGAACCGGAAGTGAAAAAAATTGCTTTCATAGAAGGACATGGTGAACTGGATGAATATCAGACCATGGACATTATGATCTCACTCAGTGAATTCTACAAAATTGAAAGGCTTTCTATTGATGGTGTGCTGGGAGCTTTGGATGATTACAAAGCAGTAGTTGTGGCAAAACCCACAGAAAGGATAAATGAAAAAGATAAATTCATTCTTGATCAATACATAATGCATGGTGGAAAAGTGCTCTGGCTGATAGAATGGATGGGGATGAGCATGGACAGCCTCGCCAATAAAACATCCAGCATGGCACTTATCCGTGATATTAATATGGATGACATGCTTTTTGATTATGGGGTAAGGATTAATCCTGACCTGATTCAGGATTTGAATTGCCTGAGTATTCCCGTTACCGTAAATCAGCGCAGTGGCGAACCCCAGTTTGAACCGCGGCAATGGTATTTTTTCCCGGCCATAACTTCTGAAAACAATCACATCATCAATAAAAATGTATCGGTAATGCGAACCCAGTTTGTAAGCAGCATTGATACCGTAGGTGAAAATGATGATATCGAAAAAACATTTTTACTCCGTACATCACAATACAGCCGTACTTTAGGAGTGCCCGTGGAAGTATCGCTTGATATGGTAGAAAGGCCACCGAATCCCAGGTTATTTAATCAGGGGAAACAACCCATTGCTGTATTGCTCGAAGGCACTTTCCGGTCCAATTTCGATATGCGGATCCCCCCTGAATTTGTGACAAACGAAGAAATTGATTTTATGGCTCATAGTGAGCCAACCAGTCAAATTGTGATCTCTGACGGGGATATGATCCGGAATTATGTCAAAAAAATGGGTGAAAAGAAAGAACCTTTTCAACTTGGTGCAGACAAATATTACCAACAACAATTTACCCCCGGCAATAAAGAATTCATCATGAATGCCATTAACTACCTTTGTGGTGATGAAGCATTGATTAAGCTTAGAATGAAGGACATAAAACTCCGGTTGCTGGACAAAGGAAAAGTCAGGGAAAATGGTATGTTTTGGGTGGTATTTAACACCGCTGTGCCAATAATTGCCATCGTTTTGCTCGGGCTTACGCTCATTATGCTGAGGCGATATAAATACACGAGGAAGATTGTTACTAATAAGTCATAAATGTTTCTGTTAATAACGGTTAATAAATGATAATAATAGTTAAAATCGGTTACTTATGAGTCCCCCAACCGAATGAGAGGTTTTAGGGGTTAGGGGTTAGGTTTTAGGTCATGAGAAATCTTAACCCTAAAACCTAACCCCTAACACCTAAACCCTGTTAAAAGTAACCGTTCTTAACTTATATTAACCGGTATTAACCATTTTTAACTGATTAATTACAAAAAATTAAATATTATAGAATAATGAAAAAAAGTAACCTTTATATTTTAGCAGGCTTTATTGTTTTATTGATAGTAGCGGTAATTTTGTTTTTTAACCGTTATGAAATTCACAAAAAGGACATTGACGGAAAATCAAAATACGTCGTAGAACAAAAAAAATCAAGCCTTGATGTATTGCGTGATTTTGCGGTTAAAGATACAGCTTCGATAAATAAAATATTTCTTGTTGATAAGGATAACAATGAAATTTTGCTCGAAAGGCAGGCAGATGATCTGTGGAAAGTAAATGAAAAATATACAGCCAGAAAAGACCTTATCAACATTCTGCTTGAAACCATTCGCCGTATAGAGGTTGCCAACCCTGTGCCTAAAGCGAAGCAGGATTACGTGCTCCGCGATTTATCTGCTAATGCAGTGAAATGCGAAATTTATCAGGATGATGATTTGGCAAAAGTTTATTATATCGGCGGTGTGACAAAAAATAACCTTGGCACATATATGTTGATTGAAAATTCGTCAGCTCCGTTTGAAGTAAATATGCCCGGATTCAGTGGATACCTGACAACAAGGTACAATACAGACCTGAAAGAATGGCGCAGCAGAAAAGCTTTTTGCTATAACCTGCATGACATCGCTGAAGTGGAAATTGAATATCCCGATGAACCGGAACAAAGTTTGCGTGTAATCAGCCATGATAATAATCAGTATGAACTGGAAAAGTTATCAACAGGTAAACCGGTTCAAAATTTTGATACTGTCAGTACAAAAATGCTGGTTTCACGTTTCAAAAATGTGGGATTTGAATATTTTGTCCCGCAGGAAATGCAGCAACATAAACTGGATTCCCTCTCTGATATACAGCCAATACAAATATTCAGGGTTAAAGACCGGGATGGAAACCAAAGGGAGCTTGAATGCTACAGGCGGCCTAATGTCAAAGAACAGCTTAATGATGATGGAGAGCCTTTTCCTTATGATATACACCGCCTTTACGGGATATTGAATAATGAGGTTGTGGTTATGCAATATCGTACAATTGACCCTTTATCGGTTAAGTTGAAGCATTTGGTGCAAGATTTTTCAGCTACCTGATCTTTTTCAGATCCAATTGTTAATAAATTTTTGATAATTTTTTTTAAAAGTTTGAATAAGTAAGTATAAAACTGTATTTTTAGCTTTGATTTTTTAAAAACTATAGAGAAATGAATTTTGTAATATCAAGTACCGCATTACTGAGCCGGCTGCAACTGGCAAGCAAGGTTATAAACAGTAAAAATACTTTGCCGATCCTGGATAATTTCCTCTTGAAAGTTGAAGGGGATGAATTGAAGGTTACAGCATCTGATCTGGAAACAACAATGTCAACAAGTATCAAACCTGATACCATAGAGGGGGAAGGTACAGTGGCCATTGATTCAAAAAAAATACTCGAAATTCTGAAAGAATTCCCCGAACAACCTTTGACTTTTCAGGTTGATGAAGAAAACCTGCAGATGGATATTAAATCAGAAAACGGGAAATTTACACTTGTCGGTCAAAGTGGTGAAGAGTTTCCAAAAACACCTGAACTTAAGCAGGACCAAGTTAGCAGAATTGATGTTGAACCTGAAATATTGTTTACAGGTATTACCAGCAGCATTTTTGCAACAGCCGATGATGAGTTGAGGCCTATTATGAACGGGATACTTATTGAAATTTCTCCCGAAAACATGACTTTTGTTGCCTCTGATTCTCACAAACTTGTGCGTTACCGCAGAAAAGATGCCTCTGCTGATATGGAAGCTTCTTTTGTGTTGCCACAAAAACCTGCGTCAGTGCTCAAAAATATTGTCACAAAAGCCGAAGACAAACTTACCATTGAATTCGATGATAAAAATGCCATTTTTAGCTTCAAGGGATTCAACCTGGCATGCCGGCTGATTGAAGGCAATTATCCCAGCTATAATTCGGTGATACCAACAGAAAATCCATACAAAATGGTGGTTGACCGGGTTGAGTTTTATAACACGCTCAAGCGCGTGTCTATTTTTTCCAACCAGACAAGCAACCTTGTGAGATTAAATATCGCCGGAAACCGGCTTAGCATTTCAGCCCAGGATATTGATTATTCAATCTCCGGAAAAGAAGACATCCCATGTCAATATGAAGGGGAAGAAATGACCATTGGTTTTAAATCGCTTTTCCTTATGGAAATCTTAAGTAACCTAAGCACTGAAGAGGTCTGCCTCGAAGTTTCCGACCCAACACGTGCAGGATTGGTACTGCCCAAAGATAATGAGAATCCCGATGAGGACGTCCTTATGCTTTTGATGCCAATGATGATTGATAAGTAATGGCTGTATTC
>JBNJGX010000073.1:0-5053 GCA_051748025.1 Bacteroidota bacterium | reverse complement strand
GAAGAATTTTTAAGGGCTGAGGTGGATATCGATCTCAAGCGGCACAGAGCCATTGATGTTCAGGTGATATTTCATAAAATGGAGCAAAGAACCCTCAGTGCTGCCTATAAATTTTACTGCAGGAAAGACCTCAAAGATGCACATACCGCCGCTGCCGATACCATGGCAACTTATGAAATTTTAAATGAACAGGTTAAACATTATGGGTCACTGGAACCTGATGTTGATTCCCTGGCCAAATTTTCAGCCCATAAAAGGAATGTGGATTTTGCCGGCAGGATCGTGTATGACAATAAAAACCGTGAAGTATTCAATTTTGGTAAATATAAAAACATGGCGGTAGAAGATGTGCTGGCCAAAGATCCGGGCTATTATGGCTGGATGATGAAAGGTGATTTTCCCTTATACACAAAAAAAGTGCTGACAAATATTAAATTGCGGGCAATGCAAAAGAAAAAATGAGTAAGCAAACAGTCGGAAGTCGGGAGTCCGAAGTCGGAAGAAAAGAATCTTTTACATGTTATCTGCCGGCTCCCGACTCCGGTCTTCCGACTTCAGGCTGATTAATTGCAAAAATGAAAATTATCTGCATAGGAAAAAATTACCTTGATCATACAAAGGAAATGCAGGCTGAACCTGAAAACAGCCCTGTTTTTTTCCTGAAAGCAGATTCATGCCTTCAAAAAGGACATAATCCCTTTTTTATCCCGGATTTTTCTCACAATATCCATTATGAAATTGAAATTGTCCTCCGCATCGGGAAACTTGGCCGCAGTATTCAGGAAAAATTTGCCCCCCGTTATTATGATGCGTTGAGTGTCGGCATAGATTTTACAGCGAGAGACTTACAACAACAATGCAAGGAAAAAGGCCTCCCATGGGAAATATCCAAATCCTTTGATCAATCTGCATGGACAGGGATATGGAAAGACCCCGGTGATCTTAAAGCAAATAAAAACCTGAATTTCTGGCTTAAGAAAAATAACCAAACCGTTCAGTCAGGCTTTACCCATGACATGATTTTTTCACCTGAAAAAATTATTGCTTATGTATCGAAGTTTATGACGTTAAAAACCGGAGACCTCATTTTTACAGGAACACCCAAAGGTGTCGGGCCGGTAGAATCCGGTGACATGCTGACCGCAGGCATTGAAAATGAAACTATGCTTAAATGCAGGGTCAAATAAGTTGTGGTTACTGTTCAGTCATAAAGATTTCTGTAAATAATGGTTAATAGCGGTTAAAAACGGTTATGTATAAATTATATTTAATGAGTATCTGGAAGATTACCTAAATCATCTTATTGTTATTGCTTAAACCTATGTGAATTCCTATGTGTTCTACTGTGACTATGTGGTTCCACGCCGACATCTGCACCGTTTTTTGAACCACAGTAGGACACATAGGAAACATAGATTTGAATTAAGAATGAAAAAAAATTTAGATATAGTAATTTTCAAAATGACCTGATAAAATGTAGTTTGACAATAGGTTAATGATAACGCGCTTTCTAATCATTGAAAGATTTTAGGTAAACAAACGGATACTCATTTATATTTTGACTTCGTCTTCTTCCTCCTTGCAAGGCATAGTTCGTCAGTTTCATTGTTTTGATAAAATGCCACCTATTCTTCGTAAGGGGTATCCTTTTACATAAATAACCGGTATTAACCCCGTAGAAAATATTCAACGGTATTAACCATTATTGACATTCTTTAACCGTTATTGACAGAGATTGATACAACTGACTGGTTACAAGTTGTGTTCTATAACATAATTAGAAATACAATTTCCGTGGGGAAAAATGCCAAAAACAGGCTGATTTTTTTAATTTTGTTTGGCTCATTTAGGTATTAATAAAAATACTGGATATTTATATGGATTTAATTAAAAACATAAAAGACAATGCCAGAAAGTACAAACAACGCATTGTGCTTCCCGAAAGCTTGGAAGAGCGGACATTAAAAGCTGCTGAACAAATTATTGATGAAAATATTGCCACCCCGGTCCTTATAGGATCAGAAAAAGCAATCGTGGCAAAAGCCCGTGAATTGAATTTAAAAAACATTGATAAAGCCACCATTATTGATCCATACAGCTTTGAAAAACTGGATGCATACGTTGAAAAACTTGTTGAATTACGCAAACACAAAGGGATGGAACCACAGAAGGCAAAAGAGATTTTGCAGGATCCTTTGTATTTTGCTGTCATGATGATAAAACAGGGAGATGCTGATGGTGAAGTAGCCGGAGCAATGAATGCAACCGGTGATGTTTTACGTCCGGCATTTCAGATCGTAAAAACAAAACCTGGGATCAGCGTGGTTTCCGGTGCCTTTTTTATGATATTGAATGATAAGCAGTTTGGTGATGATGGCCTGATAGTTTTTGCTGATTGTGCTGTGCATCCCAATCCCACCGCTGAAGAATTGGCTGAAATTGCCGTTTGTACAGCAGAAACTGCTGAAGCAATTGGTGATATGGACCCGCGTGTTGCCATGTTAAGTTTTTCAACAAAAGGTTCTGCCAAACATGAAATGGTGGACAAAGTGGTTGAGGCTACCGAAATTGCCCAACAAAAAGTTCCCGAAATAAAAATTGACGGAGAATTACAGGCTGATGCAGCCATTATTGAAGCCATCGGTCAAAAGAAAGCGCCCGGGAGCAAGATTGCAGGAAATGCCAATGTGCTGGTTTTTCCCACACTGGAAACGGGTAATATAGCGTACAAACTTGTACAACGTATGGCAAACGCTGAAGCAATTGGCCCTGTTTTGCAAGGTATGGCTGCCCCGATCAATGATTTATCAAGGGGATGTTCGGTTAGTGATATTGTTAACCTGGTTGCCATCACTGCCAATCAGGCTGCGAGTGAAACCAAATAAATAAAAATCGTATAATTATGAAAATATTAGTTTTAAATTGTGGCAGTTCCAGCATTAAATATCAAATGCTTGATATGACCGGGGACCCTTTGCTTCTTGCCAAAGGCCTGGTAGAACGCATCGGACTTGACGAGGGTATTATGACACACAAGCGGCCGGATAAAGAACCGTATAAAGTGAACCTTCCCATTGCTGATCATACCATTGGCATCAATTTATTGCTTGATGCTTTAACAGACCAGGAGCATGGTGTTATTGAAAAACTGGATGATATCACTGCGGTGGGGCACAGGGTAGCTCACGGTGGCGAATATTTCAGCGAAAGCAGTTATATTGATGCACAGGCTAAAGTGTATATTAGCGAATGCTGTGGCCTGGCACCGCTTCATAACCCTGCCAACCTGAAAGGCATTGAGGCGATGGAGAAATTGCTGCCGGAAGTTAATCAGGTGGCTGTATTTGATACCTCATTCCACCAGTCGATGCCGGATTATGCATATCATTATCCCATCCCTTACAAATATTATGACAAGTACAAGCTCCGCCGGTACGGATTTCATGGCACGAGCCATAAGTTTGTTGCAAAAAAAGCCTGCGATAAACTAAAATGGAATATGGAAAGCAAAAAAATTATCACCTGCCACCTTGGTAACGGGGCATCTGTTTGTGCCATTGATAAAGGGGTTTCTGTGGATACAAGCATGGGATTTACACCTGTCGAAGGACTTATGATGGGAACCCGTGTCGGTGATTTTGACCTGGGCGGATTACTTCATCTTATGGAAAAAGAAAACCTCAGCATTGCTGATGCCAATAAATTGATCAATAAACAAAGCGGATTACAGGGTTTTTCCGGAATATCCAGTGACATGAGAGACCTGGATGAAGCTGCAGATGCCGGAAACAAAAGGGCAGACCTGGCCAAAAAAATGTTTGCACACCGTGTGCGTAAATATATCGGTGCTTATGCCACCATTATGAATGGTTTGGATTTGATAATCTTTACAGGTGGCATTGGTGAAAATGACTCTAATACAAGAGAACGGATATTATCTGACATGGATTTTATCGGTGTGGACTTTGATAAAGATGCCAATGATTGCCGTGGTGAAGATTGTCTATTGCTCAGCACGGAAAACTCCAGGGTCAAAGCAATGGTTGTAACCACCAATGAAGAGCTTGTGATTGCCAAAGACACAAAACGGATTGTTTCTGAACTTTTTTGATTGTTTTCATCCTTTATTTACTAAGAAGTGTTTGTCTAAAAGGGCTGCAGCCTGACGGAGGCCGGCATCCTGCACTGCTGTATGCCGTGGTGTTTGCACGCCCGGCAGATTGATTGGCAATGAAATCCTGTCCGGGCGGATAGCAACAGCCGGCATGCCGCAGTGCAGATAAAGGCCGCCCGCCTGCCGCCTGCCTGACGGCAGTCAGGGACGGGCAGGGAGGCAGTGACCTGTTTTCTAATATACTATACTTTATCCGCTGCCCAAACAAAAACTGTATTGCAGAAATAATAATTCTGTAAAAGTTGACAGTTGTCATTATAAATTATAATTTGTATTTTCGTGACACAATCAAAACATATAAAATATGGCGCTGAAAAAACTTGATGCATTAACAGAAATAGCGAAGCAAAAAGAAACCCGCAGGATGGTGGTGGCTGCTGCGGCCGATGCCCATGTGCTGGCTGCTGTAAAAGAAGCCATGGATAGCGACATTGTTTCTCCTGTATTGATAGGGGATGCGGAAAAGATTAAATCTGTGGTTGAAGAAATCGACATGGATGCAGCTAAAATTGAGATTGTTCATGAACCGGATGATAAAAAAGCTTGCCAGCGGGCGGTAAAACTTATCAGGGAAGGAAAAGCCGAAGTTTTGATGAAAGGCCTTGTTGCTACAGCAGTGATCCTAAAGGCCGTGCTTGATAAAGAATACGGTTTACGCAAAGGTTCCACGCTGAGTCATTTTGCACTGTTTGAGTCGCCTTATTATCATAAATTGCTTGGTGTTACTGATGCTGCCATGAATGTGGCTCCGGAATTTAAAGATAAAGTTGCTATTGTCAACAATGCTGTGGAAGCCATGCGGGGCATCGGCGTAAAAACGCCTAAAGTGGCAATTCTCGGCCCGGTTGAAACGGTAAACCCAAAGATAGAATCTACCAT